>CAZFAR010000054.1:0-12897 GCA_964516825.1 uncultured Thermococci archaeon | reverse complement strand
ATAGCAAATCCAAATCTGTCTTCAATTTTTTCAATCATGTAGTCTTTTCCTTCTACATATCCCTTGTCTATAAAATAGGTTACTAGGTCATTCTTTCTTTTCTCATAGGGATATATCTTTTCAGCATGTACCTTGCGTGTGAGCATTGCATCTGCGCACAACCCGATCATGACAAATCCCCTCTTGAAGGCTTCCTCCAGAAAGTACTTGTGACCCTCATGGAGATGATCAAAGGTTCCAGATGCTATGATCTTCATGAGCTGGAGTAGGAAAAGGGATATTTAAATTTCTGGTATACTTGTACTGGTAGCCGGATATACTGCTCTGGTTTCTGACCTTTAGAAAATGTTTCAGAGACGAGAGAACTAAGTGTGATTCCCCTTTCTTGAGCTCTGATCTTACAGCAAGTCTTAGGGAGTCGTCTCATGACCGGCCATTATTCAGCAGCAGAAGTAGCAATGGTGGGTAGAGCAAATTCTGTGTCCTTCTCTTTGAACAAAACCTTTTTATGTATCTGTTTCCACTTCAAGTCAAAAAGGTGTGAGAGTGACCTCAGATCTCATCATGCATAAACCGAAGACCAGATGGCAGAAAAGGAAGGAACAGATATTGTATATGTGGAGGTTATTCACAGAATCGAAAGCAGGATTGGTGGGCATTCTTCCTCCTTCTGTGCATCAGCACTGATAGAGACCGCAATCAGCCTATCCTCAGTAGTGACCAGGAGCATTTCATTTCCAATGGCAACTGCACCGACGAGGTGCCCACACATGCACGAAGGCCATAGAAGGAATGAATCTGCTTCTACAATATTCACTATACAGTGGTTATCACATACTCTCAGCTCCCAGACAATTTCTCCATCTCTAATGTCCAGACAGTATACTGTGCAATCTTCTGCAGCAATATACATTCTACTGCCACGGATGAAAAAGTTCTGCACCGAATCTCTCACTTCGCTCTCCCACATTTTTCCTCCATTCACAACATCGAAAGCCTCGATGAAGCCTCCCTGCCTTACTAGATATAGTGTGTTCCCATTGATTTCAGCACGCTGCACTGGATTGTACACAAATCTCCAGTAGAAGAGGCCAGAGAGAAGGTATATGCTTCCCACACTTTTCTCATCATAGTGATGGTCCCACAGTTTTTTCCCTGTTCTTTCCAGGAACACGACATGGGTATTCCACCGGCTCATAATCCCTTCTGTTTCTCCCAGTTCAATGAGTGAAAGAAGAATTCCCTCCTCAAACACCTGACAGTACTGAACAAGCTCACCGGGCTCATATTCTGACCTGAATTTCCTGTGAGAGTATAAAACGTGTTCTTCCATAGTTTCCATATCCAAAGCAATCACTGTGCCCTCAGTCTCTTTATCCATATACAGTACGCCATCAGCGTAACTCCAATTCATAATATCAGAATCCCAATGTACAAACTCAGAACTGTCTTTCTGCCAGATCTGCTCTCCAGAATTACCGTCTATCAAAATATAGAGATATTCATCTCCATAACCTTTCTCAATCTTGCACAGAATTGCATCGTCTGCCAATCCAAGAAAGCACAGATCATCAGGCAGTTCCCAGAGGTGGTCTCCACTTTTCGCATCCAGGCAATACATTCTGCCTTCAATCCATTTCGTCTTCTCCCAGATGATGAGCTTTTCTTCCATAGGAATAATGCGCAGAGAACCATTGTAAGAGGACGTATACTTCCACACCCTATCTCCTGTGAGAGAATTGATGCAGTATACGCAGGGGGGGACTGCCGCGTATATCATTCCTCTCCGAACAATGAGAGTCTCCTCTCTATCCTTATAATCCTCAACTTCTACATCCCATATCTTTTGTCGAGTGTCAGCACTAATAGCTGTAATGTGCCCATTGGTAGCCAAATATATCAGTCCGTTGGCATATACAGAAGGACACACTGCACCAGCAATGTCAACCTCCCACAGCACATGCTGCTCTCCGAGCTTCTCTGCTGGAGCGACCGCTGGGGTACTGCGAGGGAAATCATCAGAAAGCTCTTCATCACAGGGCTTGTAATGGAGCACAGCAGGATAGCACCCCCAGCGGATTTCCTTGTCATACAGCACCTGGAGTTCCTCATCATCGCCCAGCTCATTCAGCAGTCTCAAGACAGCTTCAGAAATCCTTCCATTTGACTGCATATACTTTTTATCTTTATACTCAATACTCCAGGGTATTAAGCAACATCCACCATAATCTGGAGGTGTATTCATGGAAAGGCTTTCCCCATTTTCAAGCTTCATTACAACGTCGAAATTCACACTTCCATCAAGGCGTGTACCTTCCAAGCGCAGGATTTTGTCTGTAGAATAAAAATCAGTGAGACTTTCTGCAAGTGCTTGAATGCGTGCTATGTCAACTTTCCTCCCACTTTCTGGGGATCTGGAGAAAAGCCCTATTCCCGATGCTGTGTCTATGTAGTAATCCCCATCAGCATGTCGGGCTATCCAATACTCCCAGTGGGTTCCGTGGGAGCCGCGGAGTTCATATGATATCTTGATCCAGGAAATGCCCGATTTTGTAGAGTGAGGAGGGACCACCACCTCTACAGGCGGCACAACAGATGTGTCAGGGTGAGGGGGAGTAGCTTCTGTAGGGTGAGGTGTGGTTACGGGTTTAGTACCTGAACCTAGAAGATTCTGGCTGTGCCAGTTTGGCTGATCATCACGGGAGGAATTCTCGGTAATCCTCACCACATTACTACTATCAGCATCCATGATATAAATCTCGAAATTACCATCCCTATTGGAGGCAAAAGCAATTCGTTCCCCATCCGGAGACCACGCAGGAAAATGATCTATACGACTGTGATCAGTTAGTCTTTTCTGTTGCGTACCATCAGCATTCATGATGTAAATCTCGAAATTGCCATCTCTGAATGAATCAAAGACAATTTTTCCCCCGTCTGGAGACCATGCAGGAGATGAGTCGTCTTCTGCAGTGAGTTCTCTTCTGTTACTTCCATCAAGCTCAATCACCCGAATCCTAGAAGCAACATTACCAGTGGTCAGAACGTCTGAAATCTGTGTACTGCTGTATGCAATTCTGTTCCCATCTGGAGACCAGACAGGAGCAGCGTTCCAATCCCTGTCATTGGTTACTCTCGTTACAGTACTGCCGTCTGCATTCATGACATAAATTTGCGGGAGACCATCTCTATCTGAGTTAAAAGCGATTCTTGTTCCATCAGGTGACCATGCAGGATTCAAATCCTCAGCAAAACTATCAGTCAACTGTACTACATCCGTTCCATCTGCATTCATGACAAAAATATCACTGTTCCATTCCCTGTTGGAAACAAAAGCGATCTTCGTCCCATCAGGAGACCATACAGGGGAACGATCTGAAGCAGGGTTATCAGTCAACTGTACTACATTCGTTCCATTTGCATTCATGACATAGATGTCCTCGTTCCCATTTCTGTCAGAGACAAAGACAATCTTCCAGTTGGTGGATTCTTCAGGCAAAGATATTGGCACTAGTAAGAACGAGAAAATAATGCAAAGAGCCAAAAGTATGTGGCGGAATCTCATTGTCAACGTCTTGTCACCACGGCTTAAATACTTTTCTGGGTCGATCATATAGCAAACTACCCATTAGGAGAGTGCTGACATGAAATCTGAAATTCAAGAGAAGGAAAAGAAAGACGAATATGATCGGCCTCTCTAAGTAACACTTAAATACTCCCAGGAAATTCCTCAGCATGAAAGTGGTCTTCTCACCCCGCTGCTTGGAGTTCAAGTCACCGGGGCATCCTGAATCACCAGAGAGAGTCAGACGCACTTACGAATTCTTGAGAGAGAACGGTTACGTATTTCAGGAACCCTCTCCCTGCACAGAAGAAGACCTCCTTCGAGTACACACCAATGAGCTGGTGGAAAGTGTCCAGGGAAACTCCTTTTTTGACTGGGATTGCCCAAATCTTCCCCGTATCTACGATTATGCTGTCCTGTCAGCGGGAGGAGCCCTCAAAGCGATGGATCTGGCCATTTCTGACGGGAGAAGCTTCTCTTTGATGCGCCCTCCAGGGCACCATGCTTCCAGGAATCGCTTGGGTGGGTTCTGCTACTTTAACAACATTGCTGTAGCAGCTTCTAAAGCGCTGGAGAAATTCGAGAAAATCGCTATTTTAGACTTTGATTGCCATCATGGGAACGGAACCCAGGCCATCTTTTTGGGAAATGAAAGGGTACTGTACATTTCCTGGCACCAGATTCATATATATCCGGGGACTGGCTACGAGAATCAGCTAAACTGTTTAAACTACCCTCTACCTCCTGGTGCTGATCATGAAGACTTCATGGAGCTATTCGAAAAAGGATTGAAAGAGGTTGAACACTTTGACCCGGACATGATTTCTGTTTCAGCAGGCTTCGATGGCTACATTGGAGATCCCCTATCCATGCTCCGATTTGAGAAAGAAACTTATTACCAAATTGGTGAAAAGATCAAGTCCTTTGAAGTCCCCAGTTTTGCAGGTTTGGAAGGTGGATATGGAGTGGAATTGCCGGGATGCATCCTGAAGTTTCTTGAAGGATATTTCTGACTCTAGAATTGATTATTGAACTGATTTCTGTCACAAATTCGATCACGAGAGATTTGAATATCGACTGAGCACAAGAGATAAATCATGATCATGTTCTGAAGGGGTCCTTACTGAGATGGTCTGCAAACAATAACATGTGATCACGCATTTTTCCAAAGTACCAGGATACCCTCGAGAGCATAACAAATTCTACATTGTATTTCTTGAACAAGAAGTCACTTTCTTCTGCAGATACTCCACCAGAATCCTCATAGTAACGCACAGGTGTAAAGGGATCATCATGTTCTTTCACTTTTATACCAAATCTCTCTGGATGTCGGTACATGCGGGACCCCACCTCCAGCCTGAATGAAGATCCGGTAACAGTGGATATGATATTGGAATTCTTCTGCAGGAAAGCAATATCCTTTTCGATTTCTTCTTTCCTTTGGGTTGGAGACTGTATGATCATGAAAACCACATTCCAGATACCTGCCTCATGACTATCCCGTAAGACGTTCTCAATATCACCTACACAGGTCCCCTTGTCCAGAACGTCGAGAATGCGCTGCGTTCCTGATTCCACCCCCCACAGTAAGGCTCTCACTCCTGCACCATACATTCTCCGGAGGAGTTCCCGACTAAACTCTTTCGTCGGCTTGGCTTCAGAGTAGAAACGGATATTCAATCCCTCCTTCTCAATAGAATCAGCTAATTCACAAAATCTAGAAGGTTCTATCATCTCATCAGCTAAAAGAAAATGGGATGCCTTATACTTCTGGAGTTCTTTCAGATCTGATACAACTTTTTCAATTGAACGGGTCCTGTATTTATAGTACGATCTGTAGTGAGTACAGAAGGTGCACCTCCTCCAGGGACATCCCCGTGAGGTCAACAAAGGGAGGACAATCTCTGGAGTGTAATATTCCTGAAGTGGGAAATCTCCAAAATCAGGAGGAGACAGATCATCCAGATTTTCTATCCCCGTTTCTCTATTCTTCATAATTCTGTCCCTCTTGTACACTGTATTACTGATCTTCTCCAGAGGTTCTCCCTCTACATACGCCTTCAGCGGGAGCTCTCCTTCTCCATAGAAGACTGCATCGAAAATGTGTGAAAAATCTGTGGTGCCCACAACAGAAAGATATGCTTCAGGATTGTACGATAAGGATGCACCACCCAGTATCAGGGTAATGTCCTCCTGATGCAGATGCTTTGCCAGAGCCAAGACGAATTCACGCTGAAGAAGAAATATCTGAGAAATCCCCACTGCATCTGGATTGTACTGTCTCACTGGCAGGAGAAGGCGATCCAAAAAATCGAGCAGAGTGTCTTCTGGAAAGCCTTCAAGATATTTTGTGCACTCCTTCTGCATATCTGTATGCAGTTCAGTAAAATAGCCAAGAAAAATGGAAACTGCTCTGTTGTACTCCTCCTGATCATAAAAATTTCTGTTTCCCTTAAGAAAAGTGACTGCTTCTCTTAGTTGTTCAGGTTCCAATCCTTTTGCGGGGAGTTCTCCTCTGTGCACCATTTCTTGAGCAGTATCATGGTAGAGGAGGTTTAAATCAAAAGCTTTCCCGCAGCCCAGAAATGCTTTCAAGTAAGCAATTCCACAGGGAGGAGATGTGGGGGGCATTGAAGGAGGAAAAACAAAAGCAAGCCGCATACATCTCCTATGTTGCACCCTTAAAAAGGTTCATATCAGTTTTCAAATCATGAATTCAAATCATAAGTCCGTTACCTACGCCTCAACAAAAATGTTACACGTGTAACATAACTGGGGAAGTTGATTGACTTTTAAAATGAGCAGTACACTCTAGAGCTGTTCAACATGATATCTGAATTAACTGTGGAAATTGATGAGGTCGATAGCAGAGCATACTGAATTCACAGCCAAGGACTCAAAGAAAGGTTCAAAGTAACTCTCCTTGGAGTGAAGGGCATTCCCATGGTTGCCTCCCGCCTACAGAGGGAAAAACCTTAAATAGGTAAGCTGTCAAGAGGGACTACAGTCGTTGAGGGTCCGTGGCTTAGGTTGGTCAGAGCGTCCGGCTGATAACCGGGAGGTCTCGAGTTCAAATCTCGACGGACCCATTCAAGTTCCAGGAGAACAGACCATGTTTGATCTAGCCATGTTAGATGCGGGAGAACTACTGCTTGTGATTATGATCTTCATTGTAGCCACTCTCTATGCTTTTGCCTACATTGAAATACTCTTTGTGGTCCACAAAATATTCTACAAGGAAAAGTTCAGACCCTCTGCAGAATTTCTGCTCGGATATCTATTCATTCCACTGCTGCTTTTTGCTGCTTCATATTTTACCCGAACGTCTTTTGCTGAAACAACTGTTCCTTCCAGACTGCACCTCGACCTGTTCTTTCTCTCTCTAGCTCTCTTTCTTTCCAGTGTTGCCCTTTATGCCCTTGGACTCATGTTGAAGGAAACCTGGCAGGAGAAGATAAGAGAAATGAACATAAAGCTGTTGGCCACTTACTCCCTCTGGATCATATGGGGAATTTATCTCGCAGCAGTATTTCTGTGCTTCCTTCTAGCTCTAGTATCTCTTTTCATTGGACATGTCCCTTGATTTCATGCATGCTATAATCCCGAGCACGAACCTTTATTCATCTAGTACTCGGCAAAGTTTCCCCATTTTCTCTTTATGGGCAGGATTCGTCTGACAGATGCTCCTGGTATCTCAAGATTTGGTCTTTCCTTGGAACGATAAAAGGCAACAACAGTACCATCAAATTGGCCCACGAACAGCATTCCTTCCACTTTTTTTAGATTGTTGATGACAGATTCTATGTTTTTCTCTGTGATGAAATCAAGAGCATATCGTTCTGGTTCCACTTCCAGCATGTAGAGGGTATATCCTAATTTTTCATGATCCAGGGAAAGGGTATATCGTTCCACATATTCCTGTATCTTCTTGAGGCGGAAGTGGATAGTTGTATCCGGGATACCGGTTTTCTTTGAAATAGTAATAACAGGTGTCCGAGAGTCCTTCTTCAACACTTCGATGATGCGCTTATCCTTCTCTTTCATGCATGTGTTTACTACTAGGAGTATTTAAGGTTTTCGCAAGATGATCATCGTATGTTGGCAAAATCGCAAATAGAAATCTTCTGTCCCGTGATAACTTTAATAGTTATTGTGATATTCACGAAAATTGACCGAAAGCTTTATATAGGACTGAAGACTCTGGCTATAGAAAGTAAAGGAGGTTTCAAGAATGAACATCCTCAAATGGCTGAAGAAAAAGAAGGGAGTATCTCCCGTCATCGCTGTGGTGCTGATGATCGCTGTAGCAGTGGCTATTGCTGTCATTGTGTATGCATGGGCTAGTGGGTTCACCTCTGAAAAGACTGGTGCAGAGGCTGCAGAAGCTGAGCAGCTCGTACTAGAGAGCCAGAACTCAAGTGGTGGAATCCTGACTAATGTGTACATCCGAAACAGCACTAGTACTGCCGCTGTACTGGATGCTGTCTACGTAGAGGGAGCTCTGGTAGGCTCAGGTCTTAATGAGATCATAGCTGGAAACGCAGTAACAACAATAGATCTGTCAGCATACAGCATCCCCCCTGGATCTCAAGTAACACTTGTGACAATAGAAGGAACACAGATCAAGTTCAAAGTGAAGTAGGATTCTTTCTTTTATCTTTTTTTATTGTTTTTTCCTTCCAACATTATTGCAAGCTGATGACTTGATCTTATTTTGTGTGTGTTGTTACACGTGTAACGTAACAGTATTTCGAAGATTCTTGAAATCGAAATGGAATAGTGACAGAGAAGCAAGAATGTGATTTGTGGCCTGAGGAACGAGGGCAAAGCATTTTAAAGTACGTGATGAATCATATTCATGGATTCACTTCATCGATTGGCAGTGTTAGATTCATTGGTAGTAGGATCTGCTGTAGCTGCACTCTTGTTCATTGCAGGAATCCGTATGAACCCTATAGGTATTAAGTGGGTCTTATTTTTCCCATTTTATGCAGTTCTCTATATATTTTCAATTGTGTGGCAGATAACTGGGGTTTCGCTGCTTTTCCCTGTCCTGGCCTTGATAGGGGCAGCATTTTCTGCTGTATATCTTGTCGTGCTTTTAGAGAAGATTCCTGGAAATACAAAATACGCAGGAGTAGGAATATTCTTCTTCATTTTTCTGCTGGTCTGTGGAAGAGCTGTATTCGTGCGGCTCATCTACTTGCCTCAGTCTGCGAATCTGGGGACAGCCTTGCATTCTATTAAAGTGTTTCTAGAGTTTATGGTCGGGTTGGCAGTACTATATCAGGTTCTTGGTGATGTCAGAATCCCATGGCAAGAAATGAAAGAGAAAGTGAAAGGTAATCTATTTAAGAGTGATTAGAAAATGGAGAACATGACTCTTGTCCTGTGTTCTGCGCCTTCTCGGATCGATTTGTCAGGAGGAGCTGCTGATATATTTGGGAAATGTACGCTGAACTGTGCGATATCGTTAAGGACCTACTGCGAGGTGCAGTTAATTCACAAGGGAATTGAAATAATTCTGGAAGGGGCCCCCGTCTTGCTGGATGATGTTCCTGTCATCAAGGCAGCCATCAGAAGAGCTAAAGTTCAATCCTTACATTTCCAATTATCCATCCATTCAGAAGTGCCAAAAGCATCAGGGCTGGGAGGATCTGCCTCCATGACAGTGCCCATCATATATGCATTGAATCTGCTCTCAGATACCAAGGTGAATCTGTACGAGCTTGCAGAGCAGGCCCAGAGGGCAGAAACTGATCTGGGCATGCTGAATGGGTATCAGGATTGGTATGCAGCAGCTTTTGGTGGACTATTGTTTTTGGATTTTAAGGGGAAATGTAACAAAAAGACAGAGGAAGAGCCGTATGCCACAGTGGAAGATCTTACTTTCTACAAGGGGGATATGAAGTTCGTCGTAGCAGATACGAAGGTTTCCCACAGTTCTGCTGTGTCCAATGATACACTGTATCAGAACTACATGAAGGGATACAAGAAAGTGGTGGCTTTGATTGATCAACTGGACAGGATAACGAGGGAAGCAAAAAAGGCCGTTGTTCATAGGGATATGGAAAAACTCTCAAAGATCATAAAGGAAAATCAGGAGATCATTCGCAAATTTGGAAGATCTGCTCCAGAAAATGAACATTTGATTGAGGCAGCCTACAGAGGGGGGGCACTGGCCTGTAAAGTAACTGGCGCATGCCAGGGAGGATGCATTGCAGCTTTGTGTTCTGGTGAAAGAAATCAGATTTCAGTGAGAGATAGCTTGCTGGAGGAGACCGATGCAGTCTTTCCAGTAGAAGTGGATAGAGGAGTGACAATAGAATCGAGGGAGAAATGAACAGGTGATGAATCATCATGCAGACATTCGTTATGTGCATATCATTCGACATAATTGTCCCAGATATACAAGAGCCGAAATCCATATATAGCTATTCCTTCTCTCACAGGTGTGTGCAAAGCAGTGTAGATAAAATATCTTCACAATGAAAGGAGGGATTCAATGAGATATAAGGTGTGTGTATTTGATATTGATGGAGTGTTGAATCCTGCAGGAAAAGCAGTTCAGAAAGAGAGTATCAAAGCTGTGGAAATGCTGGAAGTACAAGGATTGAAAATATCCTTTGCTTCTGGAAAACATCCCTGGTATATCATGGGCGGATTAGTTTTTTCAGGATTATTGCGGGAGGATACAGTCATTATTGGAGAGTCGGGAGGTCATGTGTTCTTTCCGCAGAAGATGGAATCTGTCTTATACACAAAGTATCTGCAAGACGTGAGAAAGCTTAGAAAAACAGTGTATGAAAACCAGATTTTCCTGAATGAATTCTGGGAAGAGCCCAAGGAGACATCATTCACTCTTTTTGTGAGAAAAAAAGAAAAGATTTCTGAGTTTGCAGATGTCCTGGAAGGGATCATCACGAAAGAGGGATCGAATCTCTATGTTGTAAGACATGTGGATGCTATAGACGTGATGCAGAAAGGACAGAACAAGGAGATTGGATTAAGAGTTCTCTGCAAGCGCTTGAGCGTTTCTCTGGATGAGATGATTGCATTTGGGGATGGAATAAACGATCTTGAAATGCTGTCTTCTGTTGGATATCCTGTGGCAGTGGCAAATGCGGTGGATGAGATCAAGAATGCAGTGAAGAAACGTGAAGGATACATTTCCAAGCTCAAGTATGGAGAAGGCGTTCTCGAGGCTGTCAATTTCCTGAGTGAGAGGGGTTTTGAATACTAAAAGCGCAGTCCGTGGAATCCCATCAATCTTTTCTTTCTGACACCTCCTCAACAGCAATGCTCAAATAGTCTAAAGAAATGAAAAGCTCAATAGGTTCTTGGATTGACAATCTCTTCTATGAGAAACCTTTATAATATTCTGGTGGAAAATCGCCTTGATGTACACAATATATTTTTCCTTTCTTGCATCCAACAGCCTCGAAACAGATGTAATGAACCGCTTTTTGGAATGGTCAGAATCACATGCTGCGCTCTTGAGGAATGCCATCACACTCACTATTGTCGTAAATGTATTTCTGATTCTGGCCGCAACCGCAGAAAGAAAACGTATCATGGAAAAGATCAAAGACCACAACAAAATTGAGAAACTGTTCATTCTCTCCTTTTTTGGTACCTTTCTGACAGGAGCGTCCCTTCTCATAGTGATGCTGGGAGTTCTGGGACTGCAACACTCAGGAGAGTTCCCCTTGATCGGTCTTACAGCTTTATTGCTCATTCTTCTTTTGTTTCTCGTCTCCTTCCTTACCTGTCTTGCGACATTCCTGTTTCTGTTTGCACAACTATTCATCTTCATGAAACCTGCAGGTCCAGCAATCGATGAAGAGATCAACTGGGGAGGAACACCAGTCCTCGTGATTATACTGGCTTTCTTCGTCTTGTCATTTCTTCTAGCTTTTTTTTCAGCTACAGCAGGTTCAATAGGCGGGTCTGTTCTTCTAATTTCCCTCCCTCTGGTTCTAATCCTGAAACCCTACAAAAGAAACCTGAGTACCATAGGATTTAGAAAACCGGTGACAAAGATTCTCCTATTATCTCTCCCATTGATACCTGTATTGATCTTTGGAAATGGGCTCATATATCAAATCACAGAAAGGATCATGGGGAAATTCCCTCTGGAAGATCTGATGGAAGATCTTGTGAAGGAAAGTCCAATTCTCATGAGCATCGAGGTGGGAGTCCTTGGACCTGTAGGAGAGGAACTGTTCTTCAGAGGGTTTGCTCACACTGCTTTAAGGAGGAAATATGGCTTCAGAAAGGGAATAATCTTTTCTTCTCTTTTCTTTGGTGTATATCACCTGATTCCATGGCAAATCCCTTATGCGGTTATAGCTGGCTTCATCCTGGCTTACGTGTATGAGAAAACCCACTCCATCTACCCACCTATTCTATTCCATGTCATAAACAATTCATTAGCAGTCCTGGGAATCTGGGTATGGGGGTAAGAATGAAACCGAACTACAAGCTTTGGCTTGAATCTGATACAGGAAAATTCATTCTCGGAGAGGGCACAGCCCAGCTGCTTGATGCCATTGAGGAGACAGGGTCTCTCTCTGAGGCAGCCCGTTTGCTTGGAATATCCTATGCACATGCCTGGAGAAAAATCAGAGAAATAGAGAATAATTTTGGGGAAAAGGTAGTAAGAAGGAAGAGAGGGGGCAAAATGGGGGGGAGCTCTGCACTTACTGCTGAGGGGAAAACACTTCTGGAGGAATACAAGCGACTGAAGAAAGCAATTGAAGAGGCGCTTCAATAGTTGAATTTCTACTCCTTGATTTTTCATGAGCTGAAGAGTGGATATGTGTGTTGTCACTGCATCTCAGATTGCCCGGACCTTGCCTGCTGCTGGATGAACTGGTAATAATCCGCTAGTTTGGCTCTGACTTCTTCCTGTTCTGGTACTCCCAGATATGGAATCTTATCAAAGAGATTGTGAAGCTGCGCATACCTATTGTAGGCATCCACCAGATCCCCTACAGGTTGATTCAGAAGGGCATCGCATTTCCTGCTCAGATTTCTTAGTTTCTGGATGTCCTGAAGCTGTCTTCCCCTTTCCCTTATCTTTCCTTTCACTTCTTCCAGGCTTTCTTTGATGTAGTCCCCCTCTTGCTGATCGTATTCTTTCTTATCAAAATGTGCTTCCTGTTCTTTAAAGTCTTCCACCAGCGATTTTAGCGTCCCCGGATCTCTTGTATCTAACTGGGATTCTATTCTGTGGAGCTCTCTGACAATTTCGGACTCAGGGACATTCTGAAACAGTTTCTTTTCTTTATGTTCAGGGACATATTTAGGAAGAGGAGGAGGGGGTTTTG
>CAZFAR010000053.1:0-12983 GCA_964516825.1 uncultured Thermococci archaeon | reverse complement strand
TTCAAGAAAATTCTTGGTTCAGTTTCCGAGAGTTCCTTTATGATTCTTGTCTCCAATTGATACAGACTGGCAATTCCCTTTGAGAAAAGGATTAGAGCTTCATCCAATGCTTCTTTTCCAAAAATTTCTTTTTCTGTTAACATTTCTTCTCCGTAGATTGCCCTGAGTTCTCCATTGATGAAAAAAATGTAGAAATCATTGATACCTTCTCTCTCGTAGGAAACGCGGACATATCCTGTGAGATTCTCCTTTTCTGCTTCTTCGATGAGAACTTCCACTCTTGGTTCAGTTATTTCCAGGTCTTTCAGCTTCTGGCCTACAGGGACCTTCATGGGATCATCTCCTCTTTGAGTTTCTCTACAAGCAGGGGCAGGCACACAGACAGATTCTCCTGTATGATGATGTCTGCCACCTTATCCAGAGCTGTTTTCGTATCGTTCATAATGATGATGTGGCCACCACTCCCTTTGGTAACCAGAACGAGGTGAGAAGCAGGGTACACTTCCAGACTGGAACCTGCAGCAAGCATCAGGTCTGCCTTCTCTGAGAGCTGTTTTGCTTCCAGAAAAGCTTCATACGGCAGTTTCTCCCCAAACATGACTACATCTGGTTTTACAAGGCCCAGACAATCGGGGCATGAGGGGATGTCGTTCGTAAGCTGAAGCATCTGATCTAAAGTAAATTTCTTATTACATTTCGTACAGGTAGCAGTCTTGTAGGTGCCGTGGACTTCAATCACCTTTTTTGATCCAGCCATCTGATGCAGCCCATCAATATTCTGGGTTATCACTGCTTCCAGCTTTCCCATGTCTTCTAATTCTTTCAACGCTCTGTGCCCCTTGTTCGGCTGCGCATTCAGTAACAAAGGCAGCAGTTCCTGACCTAACCTTAACAGGTGTTCGGGGTGCTTTTCAAAATACTGGTATTCTCCAAACTGCTGAGGGTACTTACTCCAGATTCCATCGGGTGAACGAAAATCTGGGATTCCCGAATCAGTTGAAATTCCTGCTCCTGTCAAAGCCACAGTCGAAGATGACTCCTTTACATATTGGACAGCTAGATCAATCGAATCCATCGCTTTTTCTTGGAATGGTTACATAAAAAGGTTTGTGAATGCGAGCTGTCCACATTTACTTCTATTTGTTACACGTGTAACATTTTCAAGAATATGCTTCTGCCATTCTTCGTTCGGATGGGATATACTTGATTAACTCCAGGTCATGACGGGAGCCTGTCAAGATAATCAGGGCAATTGAAGGTCTATCCCCTTTTTTCTCAGGGCTTCAAAGACTGCTTCTCTTACTATATATCCTGCCTTATGAAGAAGGGTATCCTTGATCTCAGGGTCGATAGCCATGGATGCATTGCAGGGATAGCTGTGATGGGCTCCAGCAACAGCTTCCACTACATCATCAATTTCTACATTTCTGAGTTTTTCACAGATATACCAGGTAGACCCGCAGGGTGCACTTCTTACGCATCGGGCATTGTAGATGATATCTTTTTTGATTTCAATCTCCAACAGAGGCTTTCCTATTCGAACCTCGGAGATGACCTGATTAATGAATGGATGATGTTCAGCATAATCTAGAGAGCAGTATGGCCTGGGAAAGGCATATTCTATAGAATGATCTTCCAGAATACCTTTAAACTGATTCCTGAGGCCAGGCTGCAGCCACTCGGGAGCATCTGCAGGGATGATGACTGCCCTCGCTTTTGATTTTGAGAGGAATTCAGGTAGCTCCAAGAGAAGGTCAGGATGAAGGTGAAAAGCAATCACAAGATCACATTCAGGTATCGTGGGCAGATACAGGTGCGGGTCTTCTATGAATTGCGGTAAATTGGGAGAAATGTGAAAGATCCCGTAAAGATTTCTGGTGAAGTTGAGGGATTGAGGCCGGCAATGGGTGCAGTAATCGCACACATTGCAGATGTTGAACAGGTTATTCAGAAAACTGAAGTGACCTTCACCTGAGTACAGTATGCAGATGCGCATAGAAGGAGATGGTAGAGGGCTTTTTATAAGATTTGGCATCTTGAGAAGAGGTTTCCTCAATAAAATGGTTATCAACTATAGGATGAAGTGAGTGTATGCATGGTCTTAGATAGTCTTTCACTCCTGTATTCCGAAGGTGCTGCTATCTGTTTGAAGCTATGAACAAAAAGGAAGATCAGGAAAGCCAGTGCTCAGGTCTTGGAATCTCGGCCTTTAACCCCTTGCGTTTTCTGATCTGTATTACGATATCATTCTGCATGGATTCAGGGAGCAGTTCAAAGCCAATGACCTCAGTAGACCACAAGGCTCTTCCTTCTGTAGCAGACCGAATCGCTCCTGAAAAGCCAAACATTTCTGCTACCGGGACTTTGGATTCTATATTGATGAGTTCTCCTTCCTGATTCATGTCCACAATCTGGCCGCGCCTGCCCTGGATCTCCCGGGTGATGGCGCCCATGTACTCGTGAGGTGCCTGAACCCACAGTTTCTGGTAGGGCTCAAAGAGCGAATCCCGTGAAAGCATCATGGACCCGTACATAGCATGCCTGACAGCAGGAATGACCTGAGCAGGTCCTCTGTGGATGGAGTCCTCATGGAGCTTCATGTCCATGACCTTAACCTTCATCTTCATGACTGGTTCCTCTGCTAGGGGTCCCTTGTCAATGACAGAACGGAAGGCTTCTACGATCAGCTCGATGACCTCTCCAATGTGGACGATACCCTTGGACAGGTTCAAGAGCATATTTCCCTGGTAGATGTCTTCCACTCCTCTCAATTCCTCCCTCTGCATGCCCAGTTCTCTCAGTTTCTGCTGCAATTCCTTACCTTTCACTCTCCCTTCAGGGAGGGTACCATCTTTTACTGCTTGGTAGATGCTGTCTTCCAAGGGTTCGACATGGAGGTAGAACTTGTTGTGCTTATTGGGCGACTTTCCTTCTACATCTGTGGAACTACCCTGAATTGATTCTCTATAGACCACGATAGGTTCTGACGTGCGGATTTCCACTCCTTTGTTGTGAACAATCCTGTATCCTACCACATCCAGATGCAGCTCTCCCATGCCGCTCATCAGGTACTCACCAGTCTCTTCATCGATTTTCACCTGTATGGTGGGATCTTCCTTAGATACCTGGCGCATCACTTCAATGAGTTTGGCCAGATCCTTGGTATTTACTGGCTCCACAGCTACAGTAACGACTGGTTCTGAATAGTGCTTTATTGCCTCAAAGGGAGCAATTGGTTCTACTCCTGTGCAGATAGTCTCTCCTGCAATAGCTTCCCTTAATCCTGTCAGGGCCACGATGTTTCCTGCAGGTACTTCATCCATGTTCTTGCGGTCAGGTCCCATGTAGATGCCGCACTGGACTATACGTCTCCTGGATTTTGCTCCCACGATCCACACATCTTCTCCTACTCTAGCTGTTCCTGAAAATATTCTGCCTGTAGCAATCTCTCCTGCATGCCTGTCAACGATGATCTTGGTAACGACCATTGCAAACTGCCCGTTCCTGTCTACCCCCATCATCTGCCTGCCAACCTCAGAGTCAGGGTCTCCTCTCCATATCTTGGGGATCCTGTACTTCTGCGCAGTCAATGGGTTTGGCAGATGGTTTACTACCATGTCCAGGATGATCTGATGAACCTGCGCCTTTTTGGCCAGTTCCTTTACCTCACCTCTTTCTGTGTAATCGATGATGTCTTTAAAAGTTATTCCTGTCTCTTTCATATGAGGAACAGATATGGCCCAGTTGCAGTATGCAGACCCGAAAGCTACTGATCCATCATTCACGTTGACCTGCCATTCTTCTTTGAATTCAGGCGGCGCCATCTGCCTGATCAGTTTATTCACCTGAGTGATGATCTTCATGAATCGATTCTGCATTTCCTCAGGAGATAACTTCAGCTCCTTGATAAGCCTGTCCACCTTGTTGATGAAAAGGACTGGTTTTACTCGCTCTTTCAATGCCTGCCTCACTACTGTTTCTGTCTGGGGCATCACTCCCTCTACTGCACACACGACGATGATGCACCCATCAATAGCTCTCATTGCTCTGGTGACATCTCCTCCAAAGTCCACGTGGCCTGGAGTATCGATCAGGTTGATGAGATAACTGTTCCCTTCATAATCATGCACCATCGAGATGTTGGCTGCATCAATGGTGATACCCCTGGCCTGCTCCTGTTCATCAAAGTCCAGAACTAACTGTTTTCCTGCCAGTTCTTCTGACATCAATCCTGCTCCTGCCAGTAGATTGTCAGACAGAGTGGTTTTCCCGTGATCAATGTGAGCAGCAATCCCAATATTGAGAATCTGTTCAGGGCTGTACATTAATTCATGAACTAACTCGGCCATTTTCTCTTTTCTTCCCATAGAATCACCTTGCACTCTTGGCAATCCTTTCTATCTCTTCTTTCTTGTTTACTGCAAAGCTCTTCACATCTGCATTGGAGGCGAGTATGATTTCCTCTGCCAGTGCTTCAGGGTATGAAGTCTTGGATTTGAAGGTTTTTGAAGAAGCTCCCAGCGCAATGTTCTTCAGTGCAGTATCCAGTCTTCGCTGGGGGGAAACATCGACTGACTGGTGGTAGCTCACGCCGCCATACGTCAGCGTGGTCACCTCTTCCCGAGGAGCAGAATTCTCTATAGCTCGAACCAGTATCTGTACAGGATT
Source organism: uncultured Thermococci archaeon (assembly GCA_964516825.1). Lineage (GTDB taxonomy): Archaea > Methanobacteriota_B > Thermococci > Methanofastidiosales > SZ-28-30 > SZ-28-30. Next base: position 8,315 of record CAZFAR010000053.1, on the reverse strand, counting down.
CTCCTTAGTCTTCTCATGAATGACATCAAAGGCATACCTGACTGTGCTGTATGCTCTGTGTTTCTTCCCCGTGTATCCACCTTTCCTCCGCGTGAAACGCCCTGCTACTTTCTTTCGGGTAGCTCCAGACCGCATGACCTTGTTGATCAGCCGTTCCACTATAGTCAGCTTGTTCTTCCAGAAGCGGACTGCTTCCACTCTTCCTCCTGTATGAGGGAGAATCAATGCATTCAGATTGATGTATCTCTTCAATCCCATGTCCTGTACCTCAACATTGGTGTCCCATTTGTCAAAGACCTTCATTTATCTCACCGGTTTCTCCTTTCTGCCTCTCACCATCTCTTCCAGAGAGACTCTATTCACCTTGGTAACCTTGAATTTTATTCCTGGAATATCTCCCATGGAGCCACCCTTTCTGCCTCCAATACCTTCAACAATGACCTCGTCATGCTCATCAATGAAGTTGATCGCTCCATCTCCAGGACAGAATGCAGTCAACTGCCTTCCATTCTTTATCAACTGGACTCTCACACATTTCCTCAGAGCAGAGTTTGGCTGCTTTGCTTCCACAGGTATCTTTTCCAGAACTATGGCCCTCCCCTGAGGTGCACCTTCAAGAGGATCTGATTTCACATCCAGTTTCAACATTCTCCTCTTGTAGGCTATGTCCTTCCATCTCAATTTCTGTCGCTTGTTTTCAAGCGCACGAGCAGCAAATTCGCCTCGCGGTCCTTTCATGTTCTCACCTAGATTATCATCACATCATCGATATCGTGGTGCCTTTTCATCAGATACTTGGCGCGTTCAATATTCCTTCCATTCTTCCCGATGGCCAGCCCTCTATCCTTTTTGGGGACATCGAGCATGACGACGTTTTTTTCACCTCTCCTCTGGGAAACGTGGGCAGAACGGATCTGGGCAGGACGAAGGATATTCTTCACGAATGAGGTAGGGTCTTCCGAATACTCAATGACTTCTACAGATTTTCCGATCAACTCTCTCACTCTCTGAATGTTGGCACCATTTTTTCCTACAGCTAATCCCACCTCTCCTTCCTTGACCACGTACACGACGCGCGCTTTTTCATCCTCGAGGATGCAGTCCATGACAGTCGCACCTGTTAGACTTTCGAAGAGGCCAATGTATCTGATTTCTTCGGTTCCCAGTTTAACTCCCATCAGTGTCCCTCCACCTTCAGCATACTCTCTCCAGGAGAGATTACAGCGATGACAGAAATGACAAAGGGTTTCCCACAGGCAGTGCCAAGCTCCACTCCCGTACCCTCGTAGTAGTGGGTGCGGATGCCTGAAAGACTGGTATAGTATTCAATGCTTTCCCTGGTTTCAGGAGGAATGTTGGAGGCTGCAATTATCAGCCTGGCTTCCCCTGTTTTCACTGCTTGCAAGGATTTCTCCGTTCCAAAGAGGATACGTCCTGTTTCTGCAGCTTTTCTGATTTCTCTTCCTATGTCCATGGTTTTACCTCCTTATTTCATAGCCAGCTCCACTGTACCTGTTCCCACTGGAATGGGCTGACCAATAATCACGTTCTCAGTGACTCCATTCAGTGTATCGACCATGCCCTGCTTTCCTGCTTCCAATAAATGTCTTGTGGTAACCTCGAAAGCAGCGCGGGCCAGAATACTGGATTTCTCTCCCGATATTCCATGCCTGCCAATGGGTTTTGGTTCTCCATCAACAGTCATCAGATCTGCCAGGAGCATGATGTGTCTGACCTCCACATCAAGACCCTGTTCATCCAACGTTTTCTTGATTTCATTGATGATAGCATTACGGGCAGCTTCTATTCCAAGCACTTTGTGAATCTCCCTTATGTCGTTTGTGGTGGTGCGGGTGGTATCCACTCCTTGGAGTTTGAGCACATCGACCAACTTCGACCCTTCAGTATGTATCACGTATTCGCCCTCTTCTTTTCTGATCAATGCGCGTTTGATCTTCTTTATACCTTTGAGCTGCGTGTTCCTCACGCGCATGGCAAACTTGCGCAGCTTCATGAGAGAAACATCTCCTGGATCAAGCGTGATGACACAATCATCTTGAGTAATTTCCACGTTCTTTATCTTTTTAAGCTTTTTGATTACTTCCTCTGCTAGAATCTTCTCATCCTCCAGTTTGTATTTATCCAGATGGACTACGAGGTTCATATTGATGACATCCATAATGATGGAGCGGGCAACGTTCTCTACAGTAGTTCCTTCGATGAGGCGTGCTATTTCCAGAGCTTTCTCCCTGTCATCTTTGTATTTCTCTTCTAAGTACACGGTCATGACTGGTGTAGACGGTTTTCTCCGCACATCAACGATCTCAATGATACGCGGCAATCCCAAAGTGACATTGATTTCTGCCACACCTGCATAGTGAAAAGTACTCAGCGTCATCTGAGTGCCTGGTTCCCCAATGCTCTGGGCAGCTACTGTACCCACTGGTTCGCCAGGATCTACCAGAGCTTTATTGTATTCCTCTACCACGTCCTGAACAATAGCATCAATCTGTGCAATGGTGAGCTTTTTCTTCTTATTTGTCTGCAGCAGCTTTTCAATGAGTTCCTCCTTTACAGACGAGGGGAGTGGTTCCATTAAACAGCCTCCATGTGCTTGTGAATGATCCAGTCAATGTCTACTGCCTTCCCATAATCACTCTTGGCAGGGTCAACACCATCCTCACCGTACTTGAACTGGATGATCAATCCATCGTTGTCCCTGACTGATCGGTCGTATTCCACTTTCAAATCCTGCATTGCGTTCATCAACCTTCTCTGCATGTACCCTGACTGAGCAGTTCTCACAGCAGTATCTACCAGTCCTTCTCTACCACCCATAGCATGGAAGAAGAACTCTGAAGGAGATAAACCTTTCTTGTAAGAAGCAGGGACAAACCCACGGGCATAAGCAGACAGATCATCTTTCTTGAAATGGGACAGGGATCTGTTCGCGAATCCTCTGTGAAGCCGCTCTCCCCGCACAGACATCTGACCGAGACAGGCTGCCATCTGAGTCAGATCCAGCATGTTCCCTTTGGCTCCTGTTTTGGCCATGACTACTGCAAACCGCTCCAATCCCAGATACTGTTCAGCAATCTGCCCTGCCCTGTCTCTCGCAGTGGCCAGAACCTGCATGATCTTCTTCTCCAAAGTCTCTTCCAGTGACTGGCCAGGGAGGGGTTCGAGTTCTCCATTGTGGTATGCCTCAATCAGGAGGTCTACTTTCTGTTTCCCATCATCCAGGACCTGTCTTATTCGTTCCTTTGCGTCCTGATCAAGTTCCACATCGTTGATATGCATGGTGATGCCTTTCTTGGCCAGAATCCACAGGATTAATCGAGTAATGGAATCTAGAAACTGTCTTCCTGTATCAGAACCATAGTCTTTCACCAGCTTGTCCAGTAGTTTGCACTCTGATCTGGCTTTGTAGGCCAACCCATCTATGGCACCTGTCAGAAGCTTGCCGTCCCTTATTACTACGTATGCATCGAAGGGGCAGGTTTCACCCTGACAGGTAGCACATTTCCTGCAGGTCTTGTTCTTGTATTCCACATTCAGAGTATCTGGGAGCAGCAAGGAGAATATCTCCTTTCCAGTCCACGTTTTCTTTCCAAGAGGGAGCTGGGCATTGATGCCTGACACATACAGCATTTCTTCCACATCTTCTCGAGAGAAAATTGCGCCTTCCCGGGTGAGGATGTATCCTCCTGATATGTAGTCCTGCACACCTCCAATGACTGGCTCCCCATACCGCGGGGATATGATCTGCTCCTGCACACGCATCAGCACCAGAGCTTCAGCCTGCGCTTCCTCTGTCTGAGGCACATGGAGATTCATTTCATCTCCATCAAAGTCTGCATTGTAAGGAGGGCACACGCACAGGTTCAGCCGGAAAGTGCGGTATGACATCACCTTCACTTCATGCGCCATGATGCTCAATCGGTGAAGAGAGGGCTGCCTGTTGAACAGGACGATGTCTCCATCTTTCAAGTGCCTCTCCACCACATATCCAATATCCAGTTCGTCTGCCAGGTTCTTTCTCAACTCTTCATCATTTGCAGGAATCCTCTTCCTCTTGCCATCAGGCCGTATTATGTAGTTTGCACCTGGATGCTGGGCAGGACCTCTCAAAACCAGCTTTTTCAGGGTTTCCTTTGTCTTTACAGTCACTCTTTCAGGAACAGTCAGTTCCATAGCCACCTGAAGGGGTACTCCTACCTCGTTTATAGAAACATTTGGGTCAGGTGAAACGACAGTTCTGGCTGAAAAGTCTACTCTCTTCCCAGACAAATTGTTTCTGAATCTGCCTTCCTTTCCTTTCAGCCTCTGGGCCAGTGTTTTCAGCACTCTTCCTGAACGATGGCGGGCAGGCGGCACTCCAGAAACTTCGTTGTCAAAATACGTGGTCACATGGTACTGCAGGAGTTCCCACAGATCTTCCACAATCAACTGGGGAGCACCTGCATCGATGTTCTCCCGTAATCTCTGATTGATCCTGATGATGTCCACCAGTTTGTGGGTCATGTCATCCTCGGAGCGGGCTCCGCTCTCGAGAGTGATGGATGGCCTCACTGTCACAGGAGCCACAGGTAGAGCAGTCAATACCAGCCATTCTGGCCTTGTAACATCGGGATCGAAGCCCAGGAGTTCTGCATCCTCATCAGAAATCTTTTCGAGGCGTGCCCTGATGTCAGAAGGAGACAGTTTCTCTACATCTTCCACATAGGTTGTTGGCTTTTCAAACTTGATCTTGGGCAGTTCTGTTCCACAATGAGGACAGATATTGTTCTTGGTGTATCTCCTGCGGCGGGAAGCCTGTTTTGCAATAATCTTGAGCATCTTCTGTTTCTGGACTTCTCTCACCCGTGATTCCTTCAGCTTCTGATTGTATTTCTTGATTTCTTCTGCGTCCAGAAGAATCCTGTAGCAGTTGTGGCAGATACTCTTTAATACCTTGTATATCTCCTTGGCATATCCCATGTGGATGACTGGTCTGGCCAGATCGATGTGTCCAAAATGTCCAGGACATTCACCGAACCGCATACCACAGGTACGACATTTCAACCCTGGATCGATAACGCCCAGTCGGGGATCCATCAATCCCTTTTCTATAGGATAACCTTCATCATCGTAGGTGTCTGCAGTAATGATCTTGGCCACAGACATCTTCCGAATTTTCTCGGGGGAGAGTACCCCGAATTTTATCTCTCTAATGACTTTCAAACTCATCATATCACGCCCTCTCCTTGAGTATCAGTTTTGGCGATAAGCACATGGATTTCAACTCCTCCAGGAGGAGTTTAAACGCATAAGACATCTCCACAGGATATATCTCTGTGTCTTCTCCACAGGAAGGACAGTACCTCCTGTCTCTAATCCGGTCGTAAACAGCAATGTCTCCACAGGTAGCACACACCAGAACATTGCACATGTCAGACGCATCCAGGAGCCGTTCCTTCAAAAGCATGGCAGCTCCATGACCTACAAGACAGTCTCTCTCCATTTCACCGAACCGCAGTCCACCTTCCCTTGCCTTTCCCTCTGTAGGCTGTCTGGTCAGCATCTGTCTGGGACCTCTCGACCTGGCATGCATCTTGTCTGCCACCATGTGATGCAGCTTCTGATAGTAGCACACTCCCATGAAAACATCTGCTTCAATGATCTCTCCTGTAATACCATTGTACAGCTTTTCTGTTCCCACCTTCTTGAATCCATTCTTCTTGAGCAAACCCTTGATCTCCATTTCACCTAAATTATCAAAAGCAGTAGCATCCACGACGTCTCCTTCAATGCAGGCAGCCTTTCCAGCCATCATCTCCAGAATCTGACCCACTGTCTTCCGGGATGGGATAGCATGGGGATTGACAATCATATCTGGAGCAATTCCAGACTCGGTGACAGGCATGTCTTCCTGGGGGAGTATCAATCCAATGACACCTTTCTGACCATGGCGGGACGCGAATTTGTCACCCAGTTCTGGTATGCGTTCATCCCGCACCTTTATCTTCACCAGTTTATTACCATCCTGGGTCTCTGTCAAGAGAGTCAGATCTACAATTCCAGTCTCAGAAAGCCGGGCGGATATTGATGTTTCCTCCCTCCCCGAAATTGCAGTACCAAACTCGTCCAGCTCCTGCAGAAATCGCGGAGGAGAAGTTCTGCCGATCAATACCTCGCCTCCCTTCACAACTGTTTCCGGCCATGCCAGTCCGTCTTCATCCGCGTACCTGTATGCTTCCTGTCCGCGATATCCCCTGATAGTCTTGTCAGGAATTTCAAAAATGTCTACCTGACCACCAGGGTACCTCCTCTCTTCTGCAGTGTATGTTCTGAAGAAATGCGTCCTTCCCAGTCCGCGCTCAATAGCCGCCTTGTTGATGATCAGAGCATCTTCCAGGTTGTAGCCAGTGTAGGACAGCACTGCAACCACGAAGTTCTGTCCTGCAGGCCTCCTGTCGAATTCCACTGCTCTCATCACTTTTGTAGTGACGAGCTGTCCCTGTGGATAGTGCATCAAATGCTCTCTAGTTTCTACCCGCAGTTTGTAGGTAGATGTTCCGAACCCCAGACTCTGCTTGGCCATACCTGCGCCATATGAATTTCGCGGAGCTGCATTGTGCTCAGGAAAGGGCACAATACTGGCAGATATGCCGAGGATGGTGGCAGGATATATCTCTAAATGAGTATGATCTGGTGTCAGATCCTCCTCATTGATGGCTACATATGCATTCTCCTCCTCTTCTGAATCCAGGTACTCCACCAGGCCTCGCTCCACCAGATCACTCCATTGGAGTTCTCCTCTCAGAACATCCTGTATGTGGGACTCCTGTGTCCTGGGCATACCGTTCTCCACCACAAATAGAGGTCTTCTCGCTCTTCCACCATCACAGTTTACCTGAATCTCATTCGTGTCCCTGAAATATGCTACATTGACTGTATCAGGGATTCTGCACTTCCTTCGATCTTCCCTGATCTTTGCAGCCAGCTCGCTCCCGTTCTCATGGGTTCCCACGAGAGAACCATTCAAGTATATGAAGGTCAATGACTTGGGTGCTTTCTTTAAAATCCTCTTGACTCCAATCTCCAGCAGATATCTCTCAATCTCTTCCTCATCCACACCAACAGAAACCTCGCACATCAAAGCCAGATTCTTGACCAGCCCGCAGTTTGGACCTTCTGGTGTCTCGGAGGGACAGATTCTCCCCCAGTGGGTCGGATGCAGATCCCTTGCCTCAAAATGAGGCTGACTTCGCGAAAGCATGGACACAACACGCCGCAAGTGGGACAGTTTCGACATGTAGTTCACTGTGTCCAGCAACTGGGAGACGCCTGTCCTTCCACCAGGCCACTGTCCTGTAGCCATGGCGTGGCGCATTCTCTCGGTCAAAACGTCTGCACGAACAGATTTCTTCACAAATTCATGTTCCTTCCCCTGCTGGAACTTCCCTCTGGCATATGTCCGCTCCAGCTGGTATTTTATATCTCTCGTCAGCTGAATCAACGATAACCTGAACAAATTCTGCAGCAAATCTCCTGCCAGTCGCAACCGCTTCGAGGAGTAGTGGTCCTTGTCATCTTCTTCTCTCTTTGCTAAAGCTAATTCAATAGCTCTGTCTGCCATGATCCCTAGATAGTATGCCTTTCTGATCCTGTCCTCAGGTTTTGTGCCAATATGAGGTAACAAATACCGATCAATAGAATAATGAGCTCTCTTCAAGCGGTATTCCACCAGCTGTCCAATAGCAACCCTCTTTCCGATAACATCGAGCGCTTCCTCTTCTGAAGTAATGTCTATAGATTCCTCAAGATTATCCAGCAATTCCTTTTGAATTTCCTGTTCAGCAGATACTGCATTGACAATATCCTGATCCTTTGTCAATCCCAGTGCCTTCATGACTGTGACGAAGGGGATTCTTCCAGGTACAGATGGGAAAGAAACTCGCAGCAGTCCATCCTTTTTCCGCTCCAGTTTTACCAAAGCTCTGAACCCGTGCCTGGTAGAGAACACTTTAGCTACCACTGAACTGGTTCTCGAACTGCGTTCAATTAGGATCTTGTTAGGAGCCAGGTCCTCTATTGCAACGATGACTTTTTCTGATCCACTGATGATGAAGTAACCACCGGGATCCTTGGGATCCTCTCCCACCTCGATCAGTTCCTGATCACTCTTCCCGTACAGTGCACATAATTTTGATTTGACCATCACGGGCAATTCACCTATTGCAACCTCTACAGGTTCCTTCTCTTCTCCTGCCACTATCGGCACTATATCCAGATACAAAGGAACAGCATAGGTCAAGTCTCTCAACCTGGTT
>CAZFAR010000052.1:0-13001 GCA_964516825.1 uncultured Thermococci archaeon | reverse complement strand
TATCAACTTTGAGAGTACACATGAGGAAATCATTCTACTTCCACAATGAGCGAAGAATAGGGAAAAAGGAAAAAGAAATAGAAAGGGAAGGAGAAGATACCTTCACGGCACGAGCGGAGGAAAAGATGAGAGACCGAAGGTTTTCCTCTCCTCATCCCTTGGTGTTTGTATTTACAAGCCCCTTCGGAGATCGATCCACACTGTTTCCTTGGTTATCCCTCGGCGCACTCTAAGAGCAGTTCTTTCAGGGTTATCCTTCCGTTATCATTATTCACAGTATATCCCAATCTACCTTTCGGCACTCAATTCGATTGCTCTGCAGGATTAACACACAAGAAGACCCCTTCATCTCCACCTTCTTTCCCGAATGGAGTCTTCCAGCTTGACATTTTGATAATTCCCATTCCATCAGAATCTTCACCAGGCCTGGCGAGAACGGCTCCTGTGGCCACAAGCAAGCCTACTATGAGGAGGATAACCACTACTTTTTTTCTCATGTGGATCACCATTGTTATCTCCCTTTCGAAATACTTAAATACTCCTATAGCCAAAAAAGTTAATGATGGAAACAGAGGATAATCTCCCTCTCAAACGCATGTTAGTACTACATTATCTAGGAAAAAATCCGAATATCACCAATGAGGAGCTTACAGTCCTTTCAGAATACAAGAATCCAGTTTACGTATCTGCGGTTAAGAAAACACTGAAGAGGGATGGATACATTTCGGGTCCATTCTACGATGTAGATCTTGGTAGACTCACCCGAAACAGAGTAACCCGCATGATTGCAGTGCTCATGTTTCGCAGGGATTATCCGTTCATTATAAACGTGCTAAAACAGATTGGCTGCTTTGTCACTCTGTATCCAGTGTTCGAACAGTCCTTCAAGATGCTGATTGCCTCTTTTGTGTGCTCAGATGAATTGAAGCTAAAATGTATTTTTGACTGGTTATTACAGCATGAGATACTGGTGCACTGCGATCTATACACCCAGGAAGACGCATGGTACCTGAGAAATCCCTCCTTTTTCACTCATGGTCGCGAGCCTGTCTCTTTTATCCCCTCACTGGAGGGGCTTCTGGATGAAACTGAGATACCGGGTCTTGCTCCAGGTGATTTCTGCGGCATTTCATTGACGAGATGTGATCTCTCCCTGGTTGAGGATCTGTTCATCGGCATTGGGGAGTGCAATCTGCGCAAGATCAGTCAGTACGAGAGAAAGAGAGAAGGTCTGCTTTTCACATATTCGGAGTTGAAACTTTCCATGAAAAAGCTTTTGGAGTATGAAATTGTCTCCAAGTACTACAATGTGTATCCTGTTCCCAGGGAGAAATGCTCCAGATTCCTTTTGCTCATGCGCAGCAGTGAAAGAGAGAAGACAGAACGCCTCCTGTTCAACTTTGGAAGAAATGCGAGAATTCAGGAAAGGCTGACGTACTGGAAATCCCTTTCAGAAGGAGAAGTGTACGGTGTCGTGCAGTGTGCCTGTCATCCTCCCTTCCTGATCAAATTGCTCCAGAATCTGGACAAATATGAGGAGATCAAGGATAAGAAGTTCTACTTTCTGAGATCATTTCCTGCCTCATACTGGGTCCAGCAGACTATAGATACGCAGTATTATGATCCTGAATCCTGTACACTACACTACCCTTATGATACGTATTTAGAGAAAATCAAGAAAGTGGTGGAATTAGAAGTCATCGCACCACATTAGTACGGACTGGAGGTGTCTTACCACATCAGAAGCAGTGTAGTGAAATCCCCATTTGTCAAAGCACTGGTCTCCCGCTTTTCCGTTGACGAAAGTAGCTGCACATGAAGCCTGGAACAGATCGTTGACTGCAGAAAATCCAGTAATGAGCCCTGCCAGAACGTCTCCTGTTCCTCCTGTCGTCATTCCAGCATTTCCTGTGTAGTTGTACTTGGTCTTCACTCCATTGGATATGAGGTCGCAGACTCCCTTCTGTACGATGATGCATTTATGCTGTGAGGCTGCCTCTTCTACAGGTTTTTCTCCAAAAAGCATGGTGAATTCTCCTCTATGGGGTGTGAGGACCATGGTTTCAGTGAGTATATCGAGATGATCTTTCAGTGCTTTTAACCCATCTGCATCTACAACTGTCTTCTTAAGCTGGGGGATGATTCTGCAGCATGCCTCCTGTGTCTCTCTCCAGGTTCCCAGGCCAGGACCTATGAGAACGACATCGCATGAGGAAGCAAGCTCTGTAATACAGGGAACATCTTCCAGAACGAGGTGATCAGAAGATAAGGGATGAACAATGAAATCTGGTGTAGACTCCTTGATGATTCCAGAAACTGATTGGGGGCAGGCCACGAGTACCAGATCTACAAGGTAGGAGGCAGCCATGCCTGAATAGATGGGAGCTCCGTGGTATAATTCAGACCCTCCTACGATGAGCACTCTCCCATTATCTCCCTTGTGGGAATCTTTTCTCCTTTTCTTTAGGAATTTGACATCTCCTGGACCCACGAGCGATTCGAACTCCTTCGGAATGCCAATAGAGACTGTTGTGCAATCCTCGGTCTTGGGATAGTGCATGGAAATCGTTAAATCTGCAGCAAATGCTTCAGATGTTCTGTATCCTGTGGGTATGTCTACAGATACCTTTGCACCGGAGAGAGCATTCAGCCTTTTGATCAGAGTCTTATAAGGCTCGCGTAATTCTCCAGAGATTCCTGTTCCTAACAATGCATCTATAATGATGTCGTATTCAGGGATTGATATGTCTGTGGTATCTCCTATGAATCTCTTCTTGACGGAGGTGTGCTCCAGAATGTCCCAGGCTTTCCGGGCTTCTGCAGTCTGTATGGATTCAGGTCTTCCCACGAGGTAAAGGGTGACTTCATTTTCTTGGGCCAGAAATCGAGCTGCCACACATCCATCTCCTCCATTGTTTCCTAGTCCACAGAAAATGGCAATCTTCTTTTGGGGAGGGTACCTTTTTCCAATCTCTTCTGCCACACTTCTTCCCGCATTTTCCATCAATTGAATAGTATCCATGCTGTAATATCGCGAATTGCAGTCCAGAATAGCAGTCTCTATCTCATTCATTGTAGAAGTTTTCGGTGCTGTATTCTTATAAACCTTCTTATACTGAGGTGTTGTTCTTGTGGTTCTCACTCTCTTCAATTAATTCTTCAGGAGAAAACCGGTCCTCAAGCTTAACTCTAAACACAATCTCTCCTTTTTCCTTGTCGAATTCAATAACTGACTTCTTGAGATCGTACACCTTTTCAGCTTCTCTTAGACCATAGACCATATCTTCTCTAGGAACTGGCAGTCTTGGGAATCTTGGAAATATCTCATCAAGAAGGTTATTAGTCTTTTCGTGTTTCTTTATAAGATTCTCAATTTTAATATTCTGTTCCATGTGTTTGGGACTCTTTTCCAGCTCTTTGTTCACGATTTCTGAAATGTATGATCTAATGTATGCGCGAATTAAGACAAAAAAACCAGCAAGAACTAAACTAATAATCAGAACTAGAACTCCAATAATCAAATCATCACTGAACTCAGGACGTTCAAACAAAGAAAAAAGGTGAAAAATCACCTTTCTAGTAAAAAGCATAGCAACACCTCCTTTTCATACCATCACCCAGGTTGTGTCTCCTTTTTCGCTGATGATGTAGATTCTTCCTTTTTCTCTGAGTGCTCTTTGTTTCACTGTGTAAAAGTTCAATGCTCTTCGTATGAGCTCTGCTTTTGTGATTCCTTCCTCTCTCGCCATTTCTTCAATCTCCTCAACAGCACCGGGAGCAAACCTGATGGTATATTGGACTCTTTCTTCCTCTTGGTTGGGTTTAACGACCTTTGTCTTACTCATTCTTCCACCTCTATTTGATCTTTTTATTACATCTAAATGATGTTATATGTATATCTTTCGGTCATTCATTTGATGGAGTTTTCAGCTCATATGATGGTAAACTTGTGAAATCAAATTCCTGAAATCTTATATTCAAACACATATATCTGTCATGACTAAAACAAGTAGCATGTCAATTGTAATGTAAGATTCATTTCGTATGCTCCAGTGCTCTCAAGACCAGTTCTTCAACATCTATATCCCTCTCTAAGGCTTCTATTGCCTCTAGCTGTGCCTTAATAACTGGATACCTGGGGACTGCATCACAGTGAATCTGCTTCTCAATGGAAATGTTGTAAGTCCCAATCCTTTCAGCTATGCTGATGATATCAAGTTTGTCCAGCCCAATTACTGGTCTTACAACAGGTATGGTGACTGCTCTGGATGTCACATAGATATTCTGAAGCGTTTGAGAAGCTACCTGGCCCAGATTTTCACCTGTTACCAGGAATGTACAGTGCTCATCCTGAGCAATTCTTTCTGCTATGCGGAGCATCATTCTCTTACAGAATATGCAGGTGTATTTTTTTCCTTCTTTTCCACAGACTTTCAAGAATGCAGACAGATTCACATCGTGGGGAACAGTATAACTGGGAATCTCCTTTTTCAGTATTTCTCTCAGCTTTTCAATAATCTTCTCAGCTGTGTAAGCTGCGCTTCCGTATAATCCGTTGTCAAAATGAACTGCTGCAAAGTCATGCTGCGCCATCAAGTAAGCAGCTACCGGGGAATCAATCCCTCCTGAATTTAAAACCAACCCTCTCATTTTACAACTCCAGAAGTTCCATCTCTTCCTCCAGGAGGACCAGCTCTTTTTCTTCCAGACTCTTGGGGTTCACTGAAACGAGAAGGATGCCCTTATAAAGGATCACTGATTCTATCAGCTTCTGAATGAGATTCAACGCGTCTTCGAATGTATTCTGGAAGGCAATGTAGTCCAGCCCATCCAGGAGGAGGATACTGTCCTTCTTGCTCGTCATGAACTCTTTCATCCGCAGCAAAATATTCACCACATTGTCGGGGGGGATGCTGTCTTCCTTGGTAGCGGTGGATAACTGGAGTATTTTCTGTTTTTTCAGCTTCTTGCGTACCTGCTCAGGAGAAAGCCGACTGATGACCATTCCATCGTACCCTAGCCGACTGTATTCTTTCATCAATTGAAGGCTCTTCTTTGGCTGAGATTCTGTGAGCAGATAAGCATGACCTTTTTCCAGTTTTGCAGACACCTTCTTTCTCGTGGCAAGGAATGCACTCATAGCTACCATACAGACGAAGACCACACCCACAGATATGAGCAGGTTCATCTGCTCCTTTTCCTCTGCTTCTCTGAGTATTTTCCGGATGTCTTCAATTTTCTCAAGACACAGCTGAGCCTTCTCACTTCCGAGTCCCGAATAGATTGCTTCTGCTTTTTCAAACTGAGTTATTGCTTCCTGATACTGCATTTTCTCCAGTGCTTCCTCTCCCAATATATAGTACTGATCTGCAATAGATAGATCGCACTGATCGATGAGGTCTCCTGCTTGCTCTATAAACTGACTGTAGTAACTATCCTTTTCTGACAGAAGGAAGTATTCCTCAAGTGCAGTCTGTAACTGTATCTTTGCTTCTTCGAATTCTCCTCTCGAGTACAGCTCTTTCCCATCATTAAATGCAGATTCTGCTCTCCCCAGAATTTCCATGATTTCCTTAATTTCTGCAATATACTCACTGCATCTGGCTGCCCATTCCTCTTCCTTCATCTGAATGAAGAAATTCTTTGCTTCCTCGAATTTTCCCAGTGCTTTCTCATATTCTCTCTGACTGAGAAGCTCTTCCCCCTGGGAGAATAAGGTTTGCCCTTGAGTTATCGGTTCTTCAGCAGTACTCACATTTTCAAACACCCAGACCTTGTTTATTCCTCCATAGACTATGTCTATCTTCCCATCTCTTGTGACATCTGCAACATACAGGAAGGGAATTTCGTCAGCTTCTCGCCTGAAAAATAGAGAGAACATGACATCTTTCAGATTGGAGTAGACTATCAAGCGGTCAACAGCATTCACAAGTATCAGATCAGGCTTCTGATCCTGTGTTACATCTTCAACTACAAAGGAGAGAGGTAAAGCCTGCGGAGTTAGTACGAGGGTCCTCTGCTGGCCATCGGGAGAAAGGGAGTAAATTGAGGAACCTGAGATGTAGAGCAACTCTCTCTTGCCATCATTGTTAATATCATAGGTCAGAGCGCCCATGATTTCTCCTTTTTCTGCTTGTGACCAGAGTTGTTCTCCACTTGCCTTTCTGCAGTAGATGGAATGGCTCGTAATAACGTAAAAGATATCCTCTCCTGCAAGAATGAACCTGACCTTTCCTATTACAGAAAAGGCGTATTCAGGTTCAAGATCAACAAGATAGACCACATCTCCTGTTGATGTTCCATAGATGATCTCATCCAATCCTGTTTTATCAAAATTCACTGAAAGAAGGGCAACCACGTCCCCGACTATGCTCCTCTCAGCGAGTTGCCTGCCAGACCTGCTGTAAACATACAGTGCATTAGAACCAGCCACAATCTCCCTGCCGCTTTCTTCAACTGCATCGCACACTGTTAACACCACAGTCCTTGATGTGGATGGAATTTCAGCAAGGGGTGAAATCTCATTTTGTCTGATCATTATTAGAGTGCCTTTGGACATTCCTGCCTCGTACCTGATTCCCCCTACCAGTATGTCAGGAATGTGGTCTCCTTCCACGTCTCCTGCCCACAAGGCTGATAGTGTACTCATCTCTTTACTCAAATCGTAGGGTTCTTTTTGCTCAAAAGCCACTTCCGCATTGGCTAGAGCTATCAGAGATAAAAAGATCAGGGGGATTACTCTTTCAAGCATGTGAATTCCTACCGATAGCTAGATATAAGTCTTGTGGTCAGAGAAGGGGAGTCAGCTTCACTGCAGGGCCAGAAGAGGAATTATAGAAATGTGTGTGATACAATCCTGTTTTGGGTATGATCCCTTCCATGAATACGCATTTGCTGATAGTCTCAAGTCTCCAGTGGGTGTCGCAGATGTGACCCAGATGAGGGGCTATGCCCTGTCCTTCCTTGGCCACAAGTACTGTGACATCCTGTGAACTCCTGTTCTGGGAAGATACCCTCCCCATGTCGCTCTGGATATTGGAGAAGCCGTACTTGTGTTCCACATTGTCCATTCCTATTATCTGTAAGATAGGGCTCTGTGATCGTTCTCGCAGGAATTCCAGAAGGTCTAAGAAGTCCTTGTGCGTTCGTGCAGTACTGAGAGGAGTTACCTCAGGAGGAAGCTCATTTTCAGGTACGTAGGTTTCTTCAATCACCCGCAGATTGTCATAAGCACCTGGCTTGACAAAGGGACCTACCAGTTTCTCCTTGAGCAAGGAGGAGTTGACCCCTTCAGGAACAGCGACAATAGCACTCATCCCCATGTTCAGAGCATTGACAACAGGAAGAACGAGGAAGGGAATATAGGAAAATCCCACACCATTTCCCACTTCCAGCAGATTCAAACTCCCCTTTTCGAGACCACCTCCCAAGAGGAAGTCGAAATCTCTGACACCAGACGACATATAATTGGGATTGGATGCACGCATTTTCTTGAATCTTTTGGCTCTTTTCATCTCAAGATGAGCAGGTTCTGGCTCTAAAATCTGGAATTTTCCACCATCCAACGTGAAAGAATATGCTGGGTTCACAATCTTGATTCCCCGCAGTTTTCTCAACCTCATGGTGCGTACTCTGTTCTCATGGTACAATCCCTTCTCCATGAGGATCACCCCATCTGCCACGTAGTCCAGGCGGGTGGAAGCAATGGTTTCCACTATCAGGATTAGGTTGACCTTCATTTCCCGGGAAAGATCTATGAGAATCCTCTCCAGCTGCAATTCAGTGTCCATCCTGGAATACGGTATATTTGCTACCAACGATTCCCACGAATCGATGATCACACAACCATATTTCATGTCCAGGACTTCCAGGAGACGACATTTATCTGCAATGATCTTCACGAAATCTCCAGCGCTGTTGTACCGCAATTCCGATTCCAGGGAGAGAAGGGTGCCCTTTGGGTTAGTAGCATCTATGATATTGTCTTTCTGAATCTTGTTCTTCACCCAGGGAGTATACCTGTAGATGTCTTCATAGCTGACTCTCGTTGAAACATATATACCCTGACTGTGGCGGGCAAGATATCTCAGCAGAGACAAGACGAATATCGTCTTACCCGTTCCTGCATCTCCCTTTACCAAGAGTCTCTGACTTCCCTCCTGCTTTAGGAAACTGGCGATTTCTGTAGGGATTCTGATCCTTCCCATAAAGTCCACCCCTTCTTTGTACTTGTTTGAGATTTATATACTTATGTGTGATGCTGTAGCATAGTATCACAACAAATGTGAACCTTCACCTCTCAATTTCGACCAGTATATTCCTGGGAGAGTAATTAGAGTCTATTCTGATCACTTCCATGGTACTCCTCTTGAGAAACGCATTTAAGGAGAAACCTGCAATCACTACCATGAAACAGTTTGTCAGCGGTTTAGTACTAGGGATTGGTATTGGCCTACTGGTTTGCGGATTTCTGGCCAGCAGCCTTTTAGGTGATTTCGAGTACACGCTCAATAAGTACGACAGAGAGATCGACGATTTCTATGAATTTACCCATTCCTATGGGTTTCAGGCTCTTCAGGGTCTCGTGAGCCAGGTTATGAATTTCTATAAAGCCAACCCTCTTGCAAGACAGGCCTTAGAAACAGTTGGTATGGGACAGGTGGGTCAGCTGCTTCAGGACGTAGATGAAAATCTTCAGGAAACTGTTGATATTTCAGAAGAACTGTCCCGTGTGAAGGAATCTGTCCGGGAAGCTAGATCACAGATTCTCTACCTGGAAATAGGTGGAATTGCCCTGATTGGAATAGGTGTCGCAGTCGGTATCTGGGCATTTTATCGTCAATAGAAGTATTAGATAAATCGGTAGATATCCCCGGTGAACTGCCCACGATCCAGTTCCTCTTCAATTCGCGCAAGAAGGAGGATGCGTCTGAATGTAGAAGGGTGGGTAGAGAACAGATCATTGACGTGTCCAAAGGGAGAGCGCGCCTCTTTCTCCATGGCCAGTTCAAGTTCATGTTCATCTAGGATACCATCGTGATCCAAGTCGTACTCCTGTTTCTTTCTAACGATAGTACGTATTTCGTCTTTAGATTCCTGGGGATCACCAATGTAGAACGCACGTAACCCAGTAGACTCCTTGGAAGAGAGCGACAATCCATAAGCAAGCTTTGCCAGAGCAGATCGGAGATTCCGTGGTTCTGCTGTAAGATAAGCGGAATAGGTGTCTGCGTAATACTCCCTCGACCTGGAAAGATAGAGTACCAAAAGCTGGGAGATGAGATAAATCACATAAGATACAATAGCTACCAGAATAATGGTACCTGCGTCCTTTCTTCTGCCACGAGACCCCCAGAGAAAGCCTCTCGCCATGACATAGGCTACCAAAGGAATTGCAGATGCCAGGGTCATTATTATGACATCTTTGTGCTTTAAATGGCCAAGTTCATGAGCGATGACTGCTTCAATCTCTTCAGGTCTAAAATTCTTGAGCAATCCCTGATGGACAGCAAGAGTGGCAGATGATACTGTTCTCCCGAAGACGAAGGCGTTTGGTGTTTCATCTGGCACTACCGCCAATCTTGGGACAGGAATTCCAGATTTATGTGCCAGATCGTTTACCATGTTCTCTAGAAATGGATTTTCGCCTTTCTCAAGGTAGTGCAGTCTGGCAGAAGCAGAAACGATAGAGGGAGATACTAACCACTGGAATACGATGAAAAGCAGAACTAATGTTACAGAGTAGTACATGCCCATGTTGAAATAGTACGTGACCAGAGAAATGATGACGAAGAGAGTGCCGAAAAGGAGCACCATGGTGATTATCATATTCGTGCGGAGCGTTGCTAGTGACATGGGGGAAAGGTTTCTTTTGTAGATTTAAAGGTTACGCTTGATCTTTAGAATTATTGTGTATCAAAACAGAATCCTCTGGGTTTGGTAGTGAAAGGAGTATTCATGATTGAGTTTGCAGAAGTTGCTGATTGCAGCAAGTTTCAGCTTTGACGAAATCTCTTCGAAGACTTTTTTGGGAATTCTCCAGTATCTGATACTTCGGAAAGGTTTTTATCTCATTGGGAGAATATCACTTCGATGGAATTCAGTAGAGAAGAATTGAGAAAAAGAGTGGAAGAAATTCGTTGGAGGGAGAATGCACGGGATGCACTTTCTCTGAGAGGAAAGAGTCCACAGGAGACGTTGAAGATGATGTTCGAGCTCTGTGAATTCACCCAGAAACTCAGGAGAGCTGTCAATGAGAAGATTTGAGGAGATGATTTTGGATTTCATTGGCATCTTGGAGAGAATGGGAATTGACTACGTAATTGTCGGTGGTGTTGCCGTCAGTTCATGGGGGACCCCAAGAACTACGAGAGACCTTGATGTAATTATTGTATTAAAGGCAGAGAATATAGGCCAACTATCTGAGAATCTACAAGAAATGGGATTTTCAATTGACGAAAATGACTTTAGGAAATCTTTTGAAGAAAAAACTCACTTCACTATTTTTGATGAGCATTCAGAATATCATATTGACGCAAAAGGTGTTTACAATAAATTTGATGCTCTGACTGTACGAAATAAGGTTGCAGTACCATACGAAGGTCATGACATGCACATAGCTTCTGCTGAAGATACTATTGCGCACAAACTCTTGTTTGGTGGATACCAGGACGTGGAAGATGCTGAGAGTATTTTACTGCGGCAATCTGAACTTGACATGAAATACCTTGTGGAACTATGTGAGGAAATGGGAGTTTCGGACGAGTTAGAAAGAATAAGGGAGAATATCAAGAATTTACAGAAGCTCTGATCTTGTTCTGCTGCCGCCAAATTTTACTCTCTGTCACACTCATATTTTCAATTCAAATTCTGTTTCTTGATGTTACACGTATAACATTGCTTTTTCGGGAAAGTGAAAGCCTGATGAGAAATGAGTAATTTAAAGAATAAGAAGAAAAGATTTCAAGTATTTCTTCGAGAGCAACGTATCAAAATTCCTTCCATTTCGTTACCTTCACTGCAATGCTGATGAATACTGCTGCCAATACTGCAAGAATCAGGAATGGTACAGATGCCTGGGATGGATTATCAAGTATCATCATACTCCTTAACCCATCATGGAAGTAGTAGAGGGGCAGACATTTGGCTATGGTCTGCATGTAGCCTGGCATCATTTCGAGGGGCCAGAATGCACCTGAAAGAAACATCATTGGGAATGCAATAGCACTTCCCGCCCCACTTGCTGCCTCCACATCTTTTATTATGCCTCCCAGTATCATGCCAATGCTGGAGAAAGCGACTGCACCCGTAAAGATGAGAAGCAGTGCATAGAGGTCTGGCAGCGCACTGACACCAAAAATGATCCATGCAAAGACCACCATGACAGCAGTGAGCATGAATGCGAGGACAGTCTGTTGAAATACATTGCTCAAAATCCACGAACTCTTTGGCAAGGGCGTTGCAGCCAGCCGTTTCACAGTGCCATTTCTCCGAAGTTCTGAAATGACAGACGTTGTGCCCATGATTCCATTGGTCATTATGAATGCAGCAATATACCCCGGGAGATAGTAGTCTGTAGCACTCATGTTCTTCTCAATCAAGGACTCAGTTCTTATGGTCATGGTCTGTTCGCTAACGCCGATCAGCTGATTATTGAATGAATTGATGACGTTCTCGAGTATGCTGCGAATCGCCATGGCTGACATGTCATTCTCATCTGCCAGGAACGTCAATTCGGAAATTTCAGATATTGGGAACATGCCTTCCAGCCTATTCAGTTTTTCATAGCCTTCTCTAATGGCTGCAAGATCACTTTCGCTCATATAGCTTCCGAAATTCTTTTCAATGTACGTGAAAGTATCAGACGTGATTCTCATCCTCATCGACATACTTCTCCCGCTCGTATTTTTCTCGAATCCTGAAGGTATTATCAATATCCTGTAATTGTACTCAAAAGAGGGGTTTTCCTTCACGTAGGTGTCTACATCAATATCGGGACCCAACTCTCTTATTTCAAAGATTTCCATGGAGTCCAGGACATTGATAAAAAACTGAGAGAGTTCAGTGGCTTCTCCCTCTTCTACATCGAAATTCTGGACATGCAACACGTACTTAGTACTTCCACCACCAAAAACTGTACCAAAGATCAATAGAAGCATGAAAGGAAAGAGAAAAGAAAAGAATATTCCTGACTTACTCCTCAACCATTCCTTCATGAGTGCAAGGAATACTGCTGGTACACTCCTCATACTAACTCACCCTTTTCATCAACCCTGTAGCCGACCAGGTGCGCGAACACATCATCCATGGTGGGTTCATCAATTTCTATTCTGTACCCATCTTGAAGCTGGTAAAGCTGTGCCAGCGCTCTGCTCGCTTCCTCTCTGGTCTTGAATTTTCCTGTAATGATATCAGAATCACGAATGACATTTTCTGCAAATTTCTGGAGTATTTTTTCTGCTTCACCAGGCTTTCCTCCACTTGCCCTCACTCTTATTCCTCCACCGTACTGCGAGATGAGATCAGGAACAGTGCCTGTAGCTATGAGTCTGCCATCTACTATTACTCCTGCTCTACTGCTTAGCTGCCCCACCTCATCCATGTAGTGGGATGTGAGGAAGACAGTCTTGCCCAGTTTCTTGAGTGTTCTGATGACCTCCCATGTCTCCCTCCGCGCGTAGGGATCCAATCCTGTCGTGGGTTCATCAAGAAATAGGAGTTCAGGGTCACTGATTAGTGCCATGCAGATCCCAACACGTCGCTGCATGCCGCCCGAAAGTTTGTGGAACTGCCTGTTTCTATCCTCCCACAAACCAAGTTCTTCAAGAACCTTTCTTGTCTCTGGTTCTACTCTGTATATCTTTGCAATGAGTTCAACATTCTCTCTTACTGTCAGACGTTCGAATGCATTGAATTCCTGCGGCATGACACCTATTCTCTTCTTTATCTTCATTTCTTCATTCAGTAAGTCAAGACCGAGAACTCTTGCAGACCCACTCGTT
>CAZFAR010000051.1:4345-13057 GCA_964516825.1 uncultured Thermococci archaeon | reverse complement strand
TTCCTTCTCTTCTCCTGCCACTATTGGCACTATATCCAGATACAAAGGAACAGCATAGGTCAAGTCTCTCAACCTGGTTTCCTGAGGATACAGAAACCTTGTAGAACCGTCAGCATCTCTGGCTCTTGGAATGTCTGCACGGATTTTGCCAAATTTCACATAGAATCCTTCTATATCAGTCTCAATGCCACCCTGGTCATCGATTACCTGCTGCAGTCCTCTTTCGATGAAATCGTTATATGAGTCCAAATGCTGCTTGACGAACTTCTTTTCATCAAAGAAGGACTTCATAATGGGCCATCTATTCATAATGTTCCCTCTTTACTTGACTACTAATCTGTAAGCAACTGCCTTTCCTGCAGGGCTTCCTTTTCTTACAATCTTTAAAACCTGTCCAGGTTTAGCACCAATAGCCTTCACTATAGGATCTGTTACCTTGATCAGTGGCAACTTGTCCTTGGTGATGTTATAAGTCTTCAGGAGTTCCTCTACTTCTTCGTCCTCCATTTTCACATGTTCGGGGACAATTTCATGCTGTGCAGGATCGAATTTTTTCATTCTCTCCACCGAAATGAGCGGGCCCGACGGGAATTGAACCCGCGACCCTCGGCTTAAAAGGCCGATGCTCTGCCAGACTGAGCTACAGGCCCATAACCGTAATACAGACTACTGAAATCGATCTTTCTTCACTTATAAGTCTTTCCCTTTGCAGAGAAAATACTGTTCTGTATAAATCCTCTATAATCTATGGAACCACCCTTCTGACTCACGCCCGGGCCGGGATTTGAACCCGAGTCACGGGAGTGACAGTCCCGTATGATAGTCCGGTCTACACCACCCGGGCGTATCAAGGATAGTGGGCCGGCAGCGTCCTGGGGTTCCCACCTGTGGCAGTACAGCCCAGATCGCTGGAAGGCTTAACTTCCGTGTTCGGAATGAGAACGGGTATGGCCCTTCCGCTGTGACCGCCGTACCCAGTAATTACCTTCTTAAGAGTTTATAAAGGTTTCGCAGCAGTAGCAGTCAATGGTCAGTTCATCCATTACTCCGAGGTTGTCAACGTTAATCAATGTAACCAGCCTCATTATGATCTATCCACCAAATTCATAACCCTTTTAAACGTAATCGCTCGCAGACAGCTTCCTTGTCAAATCCTTTCTCAATCCCTAGAAGATTTCCTGTTCTCCTATAATTGTGAACGAATTCCACTACCTGTTCAAGAGGAAGATCTGATAATCTGACAATCTCCTGCAGGGTCCGCTTTCCGTCCACCAATTCCAAGAGAGAACGAACTGTCTCAGGAAGTTCAGATAAATCTGCTGCAGACATCCTGGACACAACGATCTGGTCCTCTGGCAGTTTCCTCTCAGAAATCCCTGCAATTTCAGCCTGATCTTCCTTGATCCTTACATCTTCCAGCGTTTTCCGTGCTACCATTCTAAGCAGAGGCGTATTGACGTCAGGTAAGGTCAAAATCCCCAGAACATATGCTCCATTGACGAAGATGAAGAATCTATCATTGCCATTGATGTAGATGCTGCTTACATTTCCCTTTTTCTCACGAATGATCTCAAGAAGATATTCTATAGGCCAGCTAGGAAACGTTGCCCCCTTGCCAGGACCAGTATCAGTTTGAAGAATGATCCCTCCCTTTGCCAGAAAAACACCCTTAACTCTCTGCACTCTCTCTCGCAGCAAAGATACGGTTTGCATTGTCAACACCTCTACTAACAATAGGATTTGAAGTATAAAAGTTTTCTGCTTTACATTTACATTGTAGAACTGGATAACCTATGGGAGTGGAAAAATATATCCACGTATGTACTGTCTTGTGAGATTCCATATCTCTTCCAATATGCGCGGATGATCTAGATGTTACACGTGTAACAACAAGGATGAGTTGAAAAAACAAGTCATTTCTGCCTTTGAAAGTGGGTTAGCCAGAGTACCAATCTGCAGTACTTACTAGTTTGACTATAGCAAATCGAAAAATATGTGCAATCTGTGCCACATAAGCATTGGCCATCAACTGCTAAAACTGCACAAATATTTTTCAATATGTGATCATATTTTCCACAGAGAGTTTTTTTCCTGAAATCGTCGAGAATAGAAACGAGGTGACAAATGTGTATAGAGCTCTTGAAGGCTGGCCGTTTGAACCTTTGAACATAACCCCAGAAGGCATTGAGGACGGTCCAGGCCCAGTACATCCAGGATAAGAACAGATCAGCCTGGAAAGCGCTTGTGAGAGGAACATAGAGGAGATAGTCATCTATGATGCCTACCTCCTCCATTTTTTGGATTGTATCCATGACCTTGTTAATACTCTCATGGTACAGAATAAGTATCAGCTCCTTTTCCAAGGGGAACACATGTGTTGTGCACGGTAATCCTCCAAGCGCTCTCACAATATCCCTTTCATATCTGCTGTAAATTCTCAGAAATGCTTTATCATAATAATCGTAACCAAAAGGAAAGAAGTAATGACCAACAGTGTGTTATGTTTCATTGTTTCGATCAAGAATGACTTCCCAGTGAGTTCTCACATACTATTTTCCCAGAAGGTATGTGAAAGATCTTTTAGTGTCTATCCTGTCCTGCTGATTTCTTCATCCGTACAAAGCAAATGGCTACTACAGTCAGTCTGGGATTTCTCTAGAGATATGCCCCTCTGCATAGTTGCACTCCATTTCTCGACTGGAGTGAGTTCACAAGCACCTGAAAGAGATTCGCTTATGGATTCCTGTACTCTCACACAACGGAATTCACTTCCTCGCCTACTCTCATTCAGTGGGCTGCAACCTTATAAGTACACGATATCGTCTTTTCACATGAAGGAGATCATTGAATTCCGAGATTTTGAAAAGCTGGACATGCGAGTGGGAAAGATAATGTATGTTGAAGATGTACCAAGAACCAAGAAACTGTACAAGATAAAGGTAGACCTCAAGGACAGACAGATTCAGATCATCTCCTCCTTAAAAGGCTACTACACAAAAGAAGAACTGGAAGGAAAACTCATTGTTGTACTCACCAATTTGAAGTCTACCACCTTCTCTGGGGAAAAATCTGAAGGAATGCTCCTCTGCGCAGAACATGGCAGTCAATGCATTCTCTTGACCCCTGAGAAACCCATAGAGCTGGGTGCACGCATAACATGAATATCTAGCACGTATAGTTTGCGTAAAATCTGGACTAATTCAATTTCTCCAGTTCCTTTTTCCATTGGGTCTTACACTCACATTCATGACTGATTTCCTCATTTCTCAGTGAGTACTGCTGAATCTTCTTTGCCATTTCACCTGTACATTTTCTGCAGTTCTGGATGCCCCTGTACTTCCCTAAAGCTACGGGGTGGCAGATTATGTGGGGTTTCAGATTACGTGTACGATTCAAGATCTCCACTACTGACCAGATCCAGGGAGGAGTATAGGATCTGGTCTTCCATAGATATTCCAGCAGTGTCTCTCTGTGTATGACTACTGGATTGAAAGAGATCACATCCACTAGCCTTTCAATAGATTCAGCTGAATTCACTGCATCCTCTATTCCCTCGTACTCAGTAAGGAAGGGAGGCTTGATCAGCAGGTATGCCTTAATTCTTGTGTCAAGGATTTCAACTGCTTTCTCAAAATCTTCAAACAGGAATCCTTTATTGATGCAGTACTTCAGTATGCGATCATTTGCAGATTCCAGTCCCAGAGCTACCTCCAAACTGATGTCCCCCAGATATGACTGAACCTTTGCAGCTTCTTCAGCATATTCGGGCCTGGTCTCAACAGTCACCTCTCTGACACCTTTTTCTTTTATTACGTCCAGTATTCTGTTCCGTACCGATTCGGGAAGTTCTTTCTTGTCCAGGAAGCTGCCAGAGGTAAATATCTTGATCTTTTCAAACTCTTTTTTCATCAATTCCCTGAATTCTTGTATGAACTCTCTTTCCTGCGCATCCAGGGAGTATGAACACATCAGGCACTGGTTCCATGAGCAGCCTCGTGTGGGTATGACAACATTCAAGGTTGGAACGACCTCGGTACCCACCACCTCTTGTGTGAACCATGAACGCATGAGCTCTAATTTTCTTGATCTATAAAAAGTGTTCGAGATATTGCCCATCTCGCTGAATGTTACACGTGTAACATCTGGTTTAAAAGCAAATGAGGTTTCGGTTGAACATCATCTGTGGCCAAACAAGGTTAGGATGAAAAACTTGGGATAGATTGAAATCAAAAGACTTATAAATATGGAGGAAAGAAAAAAGAGGTGTTCCTCTCAAGCCTCGTAGAATGGAGGATCACAGGAATGACAGGTTCTTTGGAACCTGATTGACTTGGAAAGAGGTGATAAAATGGAAAAATCTCAAGAAAGAGAGCTGATCCTGAAGGCTTTAACTGATCCTGGGTTCCGCAGATCTCTGGAAACAGATCCACGTATGGATGAGCGCACAAGAAACATCATCCTTGGTACAATCAGTGGTATCAATGCCCAGGTTGCAGCAGCCGGTGACCAGATTCTTTGCGCACCTGGTCCGGGTCCCTGCGGTATCTGCTGAACAAAATTCAAGGTGGGCTGCATGGAAGAATTGTCCTTTGTTCCCAGGAATATACACGTTTTCAGACACCATGATTCTCTGTACGCATTCGATTCTACAGCAGTTCGCTTGTTACCTGTGGACCGGGATGAAGCTTCCTTTCTAAAAGCCCTGAAATCTCATGATGTTCTGGATGTGGGTTCATCTCTGGGATGGGAACATTCTCGCACTGAAAAGGTGGTAGAAACCCTTTTTCAGAAGGAACTCCTCTCCGATTCCTTCCCAAGGCCTGCGAACGCAAACCCTCCTACTGATAGGGTGGAGGTTCTCGTCAATGCAAGCCAGGTGTGTAACCTGAAATGCAAGTACTGCTTTGTGGACCAGGGAAGATTCAGTTTTGAAAAAAAATGGATTGAGAAGCTTTCACCTCGCCATGCCAGAAGGCTCGTTGAGGTTCTTCCTGAAGGACTGCCCGATATGAAAGAATTCTCCATACATTTCTATGGTGGAGAACCCTTGTTGAATCTTGCTGCCATGAGAGCAGCCTTCGATGCTGCCTGTCAGGCAGAAAATGTTCGCTTCACCTTTTCTGTGACTACAAATGGAACAGTATTAACTGATGAGGCAATATCCCTTCTGCGTGAGGGGAATTTTGGCGTCGTACTGTCTGTAGATGGCCCTCCTAATGTTCATGATGCTGTGCGCATCACTGAGAATGGTGAACCGAGCCACCATCGTGTGATGAAATTTCTGGAAAAGCTGCGCTTGGCTCCTCCTCTCCATGTGAGGGGTTCATCTGTAGTGAGGAAAGGCTGGACATTACGGGAGGCAGAAGCGTACCTGAATACACTGGATCTTGATGCCATCAAGGCGCAGATTGTTCGATTGCCTGATGGACATCCTCTGGCCTTGGACCAGGAGAAACGTAAAACGTACATAGCCCATCTGGGTGAAGTAGCAGATGCCACCATTGAAGAAGTGAAAAGAGGAAGAGCTCCCCGTGATGATCGGTTCAACGGAAAAGTGCTGCAGTTACTACAGGGCACGAGGAGGAATACTTTCTGCG
Organism: uncultured Thermococci archaeon; assembly: GCA_964516825.1. GTDB lineage: Archaea > Methanobacteriota_B > Thermococci > Methanofastidiosales > SZ-28-30 > SZ-28-30. The sequence goes on along the minus strand of CAZFAR010000051.1, from coordinate 7,460 downwards.
GAGCTGGAGAGTGGACCTTTGGAGTGGCTTCAGACGGGACAGTCTATCCCTGCGTCCTAGTGGCAGGGAGAGCGGACATGGTCTTGGGGCATCTGGATGAATCTCCTGAAAAGTGGGTGGAACAGGGAAAGATATGGGCAGATGCGAATGGTCCCAGAGAAGAGTGCAGAAAATGCTGGGCACTTCCTCTGTGCGGGGGAGGCTGTCCTGCAATGCTCAATATCTGCGGCGAAGATGAGTGCGAAATAACGCGAGCGAACTGTGAAAAAGCTTTAGCTATATATGGTGCATTCTATCCAGACAGGTTAGCTGATCTGCTGGTGCTGGCAGGAATACCTGGGTGATTGCATGGAGCACTCCTTCAGGTTCTGCAATTCTGATGTTGTGTATGATCCTGCACTAGTTGAGCCAGGTCCCTTACCGTTGAGGTTTCCCATCACTTCAATAGCATTGGATGTGGCAGGTGTATGCAATTTGAAGTGCGTCTACTGTGCTGAGGCTGTTACACAGCCAAAGAGAAAACCAATGTCCAAGAAAGTGATGGAAAAGGCGCTGGAGGCTCTCTTTGCCTGGGCACCTGAAGGAAGTGATATATCCATCCATTTGGGGAGCGGTGAACCTCTTCTACAGCCTGAAACAGTTCAGGAAATTGGGTTTAAAGCACGGGAAATGGCTAGGGGACGACATAAGTTGCGATTGTATCTGACTACTAATGGGACTCTGCTTACAGATGACATTTGCACCTGGCTGATAAGAGATGAATGGAGTGTCAAGGTGAGCCTGGATGGTACTGCTCAAATCCATGATAAGAACCGAAGAGATGCTCAGGGAGGAACGTACAAAAGAATTGAAGGATACATTCTGAAACTAGCTCAGAAGATACCTGACCTGCTCAGTACTACATCTGTGCTTTGCAGGGGAACAGATCCTCGGGATGTCTTCTATGGAATACACAACTTGGGAGTGAGGAGGATGGAGTTCGTACCAGTGGCAGCAGAGTATCCTTCAGCCATGGTCTTGAATGAAATAGATATTGCGCGTTATCAGAAATTTCTTTCAGACTACACCCACAGGATCGTACATGGAGAGTCTCTGCCATTTCTTGTTAGGTTCACGAAAAGGGTGCAGAGAGTTCTGGGATTTGGAAACAGCAGAGTAGCCTGCGGAGCAGGGCGCAACTTCATTTCAATAGGGCCAGATGGGGTATTGTACCCTTGTTTCCGATTCATTGGAGTCAGTAGATACGAACTGGGTACGTTAAACAGCATGGATTCACATCTGCTCCAGAAATTCATGGAGGAAGCAGGCAGGCCATACGATAAACGCAAAGCCTGCCTCAACTGTTGGGCAGCCCCTCTATGCGGTGGCCCCTGTTTTGCTTGCGCAGAATTGTTATACTACAGGAATGGGGAGCCTTCTCCTGATTTCTGCAGTATGATGAAAGCAGACTGTGAAGCTGCAGTGTGGCTGGTTCAGGAACTGCGGGAAGAGAACCCTGAACAGCTTGTTGCCTTCATGGGTATTTCTTTGGAGGAGGAATGATGCGAGTCACCCTAGTAAAACCTCCAGAGCATTCAACTCTGAACTTTGGCACCTTCAGTCTGGCTGTTCTGGCTGCAGCAGTGCGCGACATCGCTGATATCACGCTTCTAGATGCCACTTACCACGACCTGGACACAGCTATAAAAAAGACTTTGGAAACAGAATCCCACCTGGTAGGAGTAACTACCATGGGCACAACGTCGCTCGAACCTGCCATCCGTTTCATACAAGCACTCAGGCAGTGTTACACTCACCCAATCGTGGTGGGAGGACATGGTGCTGCCATGACTCCTCTACCATACTTGAAGGCAGGTGCTGATGCAGTAGTATGTGGAGAAGGGGAGATAACCTTTGCAGAGATTCTCCAGAGAGGAATATCAGAGAACATCAAAGGATTAGCTCTTCTTCGCAATGGAAACCTGGTGAAAACACCTCCTCAGCCATTGATTGAACCTCTGGATCTTCTGAGGGAACCTGCCCGTGACCTGGCTGGTCCGCCTCCTGAAGGTGTTGGTCTTGTGGAAACCAGCAGAGGATGTCCTTATGGATGTCTTTTCTGTGAGGCTACTCGTTTTTACTACCAGAAATGGCGAGCACGCTCTCCTGAAGTAGTGGTCTCAGACATTCAGAAGCTCGTGAAAACTGGAGCTGAGGTCATCCATATCGTCGATGACAACTTCACAGCCAGTCCGAAGAGAGCTCTGCGCATCTGTGAGTTACTCGAAAATGGATTGCTGCCACTGTTTTTCTTTTTTTCAGGCCGCAGCGATGATCTCCTGAAAATCCCTGAATTGATTCCTGCTCTGGCTCGAGCTCATTTCTACAGGGCAGGCATTGGCATTGAGACATTGGAGACAGAACTTGCCCATTTCATTGGAAAACCCATATCCTTTCAGGAACATTACCGCGCTTGTACAGAAATGCGGAAGGCAGGAATTTTTGTCATGGCATCCTTCATCATGGGGCTGCCTGGAGAGACAGAAGAAATGCGTGAGCAGTGTGTAGAGCTGGCTGTCAAAGTAGGGGTAGATTCAGCACAATGGATTCCCTTCCAGCCATTGCCTGGTACTCCTCTGGAAAAAGCCTCTCATGAGCCTGAACCGTGGTGTGTTGAAGCTTCAGCGAAGGCTACACTGAAATTCAGGCAGAATAAAGTAGTGATTGCCCGCCTATTAGGAGAAGCAAAAGAACTCACAGTACAGGGGATGCTGGCCAGAGCGAGCCTCATAAAACGGATGCGGGAGAACATACTGGATCCAGAAAGTGCAGATTTTGTTGCGCGAGAGCTGGAGCAGATAGACCCTGAAATGGTACATGATGCTATCAAAAGAGAAAGTGATTGATTCTCTTGGTATTATGGACTGCCTGTTGTAGTGAAATTCACGTTGCATATGTTCCAGATCTTCCAGAAAAAGGATGAAAAGGATCTAAATGGAGTATCTTCACCGATACATTTATAAGCACTTGAGAGAAGAATAATCAACGAGGATACTCCTAGACCAAGGTGTATTCTCATTCGAATACGTATATCTACACATAATGGAAGTGTTTTCTGTTTTTTCCTGTTTCTATT
>CAZFAR010000051.1:0-4245 GCA_964516825.1 uncultured Thermococci archaeon | reverse complement strand
AGTACACATAATCTCTTAGTAGCCATATCCATGCTTAGGAATATTATGCTATCGATTGAAAAATCAAAATATCCAGACAAAGCATATACTGTATAAAGGGATCATTACTATATCCTTTCATAACGTCTCCTATCCATCTTTAGAATGTCTCAAGACAATGACACTGCGCATGCGCTCTAATACATCCACATTCTGAGCTTCAAGGTGCTCCAATCCAGAAGCTTCGTGACAATCCTCTCCCAGTTTCCAATCTACAGGGGAAATGTATCATTGATTTTCAAGGAAAAAGTTCTCTTACCATCACGTGTAAGTTACAGGATCAGCAGATCTCTGGCAGATTCAAAACCAACAAGAGTATTATTAAAATTGCTTGATTCTTTTCACGTGTTGCACTCCCATGGAGGGGTGGAGAGGGCAGAGGAATGATCTAGGTGTTCACATGAGCTTCAACTCATCACACTCCACCAATACTTGGTTTGTCCTACATAGTAAAAAGAATAGGCATATCAGTATGGATACATACGTCAAGAAACGTCTTATCATGGAGAGTGCCGCGTGTCTTGTGAGCAGTTTTCAAATTCCGCTCTCGTTTTCTTCCTCCCTCCCCTTATGGAATCAATGGATCACTGGTATTTGTCTCGATCTTTGTTACACGTGTAACAAATTGCTAGTATGAAGATGTGACCACAGAGAATATCAACCCCCTAACTCTAACGAAACCTTTATCAGGGACAGATGAAAGTGTGAGCGTGCTTCCAAGAATGGCTTACCTAATATTAAAGATCAGAAGAGAGCAGTATCTTTCTCCTGAAAAGCTGGAGAGAATACAGGGGAAATTACTGCAGGAAATGGTTTTGCATGCATACAGGAATACGCGATTCTACAAAACGCTTTTTGACAGATGCGGTGTCACTCCTCACGATATTAGGACAAGAGAAGATTTAGAAAAACTTGAACCCACGAAAAAGGCAGATCTCCAGGAAAACTTCAAAGACATGGTAGCTTCAGGATACACTGAAAGAAACTGCCGTGTTTTTTATACAGCAGGATCTACAGGCGAGCCTGCAAAGATCCTCCATGATCAGTATACTATGGATTACTTTGTTGCTGGAAGTTTAGTAGAATTCCTGGATACAGGATTCTACCCCTGGGAGAAACTGGCATATACGAAAAGAACTACCTGGAGGCAGAGTGTTCTTCAGAAAATTGGCTTCTTGAGAGCGTATCACATCAATACTACCATCCCTGAGGAAGAACAGGCTGCTATTCTAAGAAAAGTGAACCCTTCCTTGATTCTTTCATATCCAACCCTCTTCTATTCTATAACCAGGATTGTTGATGCAGAAGGGTATGTCATCCGCCCAAAGGCAATAATCATCGGCGGTGAAGTTCTCACACCTCACATGAGAGAGTACATTGAAGAGGTCTTCAAGACACACGTGTTTGAGACATATGCCACTATAGAATTCTCTACTATTGCTCGGGAATGTACTCATGGCAACTGGCACATCAACTCTATGCAAAATGTCGTTGAATTCGAAGATGGGAGGATTCTCGTTACAGGATTGATAAACAAAGCTGTCCCTCTGATACGGTACGACATAGGAGACACAGGACATCCTAAGGAGGGTGCATGTCCCTGCGGGAGAGGTTATCCCATGATGGGAATTCTCGAAGGAAGGCATGAAGACATCTTCGTCCTGCCAAACGGGAGAAAGGTTCCTCCCATTAGAGTCTGGGGAGTGAGACTATTGCTCGATACGACTCTTGCTGCCAAGAGGTATCAGATAATCCAGGAAGATTACGACGTATTCACTTTGAGAATCGTTCCGACTGAGCGGTTCACTGAGGAAATAGAAAAGAGGGCAAGAAAAGAACTGATCAAGAATTTGGGATATCCCGTGGCAGTCGATGTGGAGCGTGTGGATAATATACCGTTAGCTGATGATCGAAAGTTGAGAGTCAATATCTCCAGAGTTAAGGGATGATTCAGAGAGCCTTCATGGATTCTCCATTGCTGCCCACTAATGCGCTAGAAATAAAGCAGTACTTCTCCATGAAATAATACATAATGCAGTAGAAGCTGGAATCAGTCATATATTTATAAATCTACCGCACCCGGATGAGAATCAGGACAAGGAAAAGTTTATAAATCTGCAGTTCGTTTTCTCGGTGAGAATATGGAGAAAGAGAGACTTCTGCATGATGACAAAAATCCCCAGCAATGAAGAGACCTATGGAATATCCTGACAACCATACAACAATTTCAGGATATAAGAAGTCGAACAAGATTTTACAACCGAATTCGAATAAGACCCCGATTCTTCGGTTCTATGTTACACGTGTAACACTTCCAGAATATGGAAATGTTCTCGCCACTACACAACAATTCCTCTGTCAGTAATGCTGTAGGTAGTTTCCCCTTGAGGACATCCTATCATTGCTTCTATTCTGATCTTGTTGTCCCTGCCGAGGTACAGAATATTGTCTACTCCAGCCTTTATCATGGTTTCAATTCTTGCGTCTGTTACTCCCTCTGTATACACCATGATTCCAGTAGCACCTGATTGTTTTACTGATGTCCCCCATGCTTTCAGCACCCTGATCATGAGTTCAGGTTCATTGAAAAGAAAAAGGGTGGTGGCAGAATCGAGGAGCGTCCCAAATCTCGATTTTTCCAGGCACAGATTTTTCAACTCTTCAATGACTTTGATCATGAAATTGGTGGGGCTTCGAGGAGAGGCCACTCTCAGAGTAGGGGACTCTGCAGGGAGTGTGCCACTTGCTGCTGAGTAAAGGTCTATGAGATGCAGTAATCCATTCTGGATATGCTGCTCAACATGCCAGTTGAACAACTTCATCGTTTTCATCAACATGTTTCTATCACAATCAGAAAGAATATAGAGACAGGGCCACCCTTCTTTGAGTCTCTGATTGACAAACTGTGCACAGAATATTGACTTGCCAACCTTAGGAGGTCCATAGATGAGCGTTATTGTATTCTCTGGTATTCCTCCTAAGGTATGTCTGTCGAGGCCCTCAATACCTGTTCCAATCCTCTGAATCATTCTATTCCCTTCATTTCATTGATTGCATTGAGAACTGCTCTTATCTGCTGGACCTGGATTATCATGTACAGAGACCCTATATTCCTGTTGAATACTTGAATCTCATTGGTAAGAAAGAGAAAATGTTTCACATCGTAAAAGACTCAATTGCTTACGTAAAACGCGATATTCATAAACTGATAAGCGACGTTAAGGCCCAGAGAGTAGTGGTTGATCCCATCTCATTGTATGAATCACTGTTCAGCAATCCAGAGGAGAAAAGAACATATATATTCCAATTATGCTCCATTATTAAGGACACTGGAGCCACGGCTCTTTACGTCACAGAAACTCGAGACGAAAAAGAGGCCACGTCCAGAGAAGGGATGATTGAATATGCAATGGATGGAATAATCTCGCTGAGATATGTTGAACCTTCCGATTTTAGTTCAGTAATATTGGCAATCAGAATCATAAAAATGAGGAATACAGCACATTCGAGGGAAATTAAGCCATACAGGATAACGGACAAGGGAATAGTTGTGCACTCCGATGCAAATGTGTTCTAGATGTTTTGAGTGCTGTCATCCTTAGACAGTTTTTTTTCAGGATTCTTTGCATTATTCCTCTTCCAAATAACCAGATAAATCCCTGTTTTTAAAGTTCTCTCTGTATCAGATAATGAAAGATGTGTGTCTTATCGTTACTGGATTACATGATTCACCCCATCTTCTTAGAGTATCACTCGCAAGGGGGATAACTTTTATATTTGCAAGAATAGATCCTTAAAAGTGATATCATGAACGTGACTGTTCTCGGCTGCGGTACAGTAGGAACGACTGCTGTAAAAACCCTGGATGCTCTTGGTGCATTTGATACCATTACTATTGGCGACATAAATGTAGATTATGCTCAAAAAGTGGCAGACTCCTGCATCTGTGAAGCACTGTGCATGAAATGCAATGCAAAAGCTCCTGATGAATTGCGGAAGATCATGATGGACTCAGATGTGGTACTGAACTGTATTGGACCCTTTTACGAGTACGGACCTCCCATTCTCAATATCGCAATTGAAGAAGGAGTAAACTACGTGGATGTATGCGACGACCTGGATGCTACTACTGAGCAGTTAAAATTAGACCAGAAAGCAATTGACAACGATGTATCAGCACTGATAGGCATGGGAAGCTCCCCCGGG
>CAZFAR010000050.1:0-13170 GCA_964516825.1 uncultured Thermococci archaeon | reverse complement strand
CCAAAGGAAATCTGGAGGGACCGAGCATTCTCGGTTTTTGGGGAACACCAATGCAAAGAGTCGCTACAGGTACCCATGAGCGTGGAATACCTATTCTTTCACAGAGTAATTCGCACCGTCGAGGTTCCATGACAGGAAGAGCCTGATATCCAGCCCCATACCCCAGAGCATGGGCTGCATACCACATGTTCAGAATGCCCATGGCCACAACAATAGCCCCGAAGTATTCCAGCTCGTAGATCAAGGGAGAATCATGGAACGTCTCACTTCCGCATCCAATGATAACCACATCTGCATACTTGGGATATGCAAATAAATCACCCAACCGCATGTCCTCAAAAGTTGCTGGTCTATCCCTGTCCGGAAGATACCATAACCTTCCCTGGGTTAGCTCGTAAGGAGCAGATCCGAATAATTCACTGGCTGCTTGCATTGATACTTCAGCCATATAATCTTTTAACTCCTGATCATCTCTGATAATGACATATCTCCACATCTGCATGTTTTCTGGACTGGGAGCGTACCTCGCTGCATCCAGAATCTTCTCCAGGTCTTTGTCAGGGATTTTTTCTCCCGTAAATTCTCTGATGCTTCTTCTTGTCCTGATTGCTTCGAATATGTCCATTTTGGAAACCTCCTGAAATTACTTCGCTGGAAGTTCAATACTTGACATAAAATAGTTTTGCATTCACACTGCATGAAAATGGGAGGCTGCCATGTCCAGCTCCTTGCCTTTCATTACACAAGAATATGAATCTCTGCAATACGAGAGCTCGAAGTCCTAGGGGAATGAGCTACCCACGAGATGAGTTACTGCATCCTAGTAAGCCTGCGTGTCATCTTTCAGTTTTACTCCACAGTGGGGACAGGCAACCCAGTCTCTGTGAATGTTGTTCTTACAGACAGGACATGTCAATCCAGATTCTAACCGTGCCCCACAGTGTGGGCACAAAATCCAGCCTTCCTCAATGTCGTTCTTACACACAGAACATGTCAACTTAGTTCTTTTTTCCTCTGCACCAGCCCTTTCTTCTTCAATTACTTTTCTTCCGCAATTTGAACAGAAGACATCATCGAGCCTGACTTCACCACCGCACTGAGAGCAGTATCTGCGAACCGCTGGTAGAGCAAATGCAGATTCCAACTCTGCCGTCTTCTCTATTTTTGTTTTTCCTGCTATTTTCTCTTGTATTCTCGTTTTTTTCAGATAAACGATACCAATGCCAAACATGATCAGAAGTGCGCCAACAATAAGTATCAGGAACTTTCCAAAAGAACCTTCTGCAGATTCCAGGGAAAAGAATTGGCCCGAAAAATACTCATAGACTGAATTTGGGATAAATCTTCCCATTCTCAAGGTAAAATTCGCTGGAAAAATCGCAAATTCACCTTCCTTGTATTTATCTACAAATTGCAGAACAATATCTTGGTCTATGGTTATGTCTTCCATCTCAATGTTCTCTTTTCCATAGATCTCACGAACCACAGAATCTGGCACGATAACAGTGTAATTCGATGTAATTCCTTCATTTTCTTGAACGATCCCCCTGATTCTCTCTATTCCCTTCTCAGTTCCTAGACTTGAAATAGCATCACAGATCTCCAAGTCATCTTCTTGAAGCCTTACATCAACAACTACTCCTCTCAAATTTCTGTCACTGTAGAAAGCGAATTCTACGTTATCGTTTTCATCAATGACGAGTACGAGGTAGGTCGCTCCCATTAGACTGTTAATGTCAAGATATATCTTAGAAATCGTTATTAAGAAACCTAAGAATACTATAGCAACGATGATTTTCGTTTTCCTTTTTCTAGGCAATGCCCTCTTTATGCGCTCAAGCATGCACTTCTTGAAGTCTGGAGAGTACTTAAGCTTTTCTCAAAATCTGAATGAATGGAATAATGTTAAACTGACAAATGATTTGGATTCTTAGGTCATCACAGACTTGATGGAAAACCTCTCTCTTCGTTGATCTCCGAAGTGTTGTTACTTACACGTGTAACATTTAGTCTCGCTTTCTCTACGAACAACGTTGTAGATCCACTTGGAGTTTGGCATGCTGTTACTGTTATCTATTGGGGAAAATTTATTATCATGGTCAGCTGATAACAGGTCACACAATATCCTCTTGTTTAAATCACTGCTCACTCACTAACACACTTGTACGCTATTTAGCTGACAAGCTCCTTGGGTGAAGTCTCTTGGAGTCTCCCTATGACGTTGATCAGTTCCTTTTCACTGTCACTCATGCTAAGATCTTCCCATAATTGACTCTTATGGTATTGAGAAATTCATAAATGTTCCCTCATTATCAATTTTTTGTATTTTTTCTATTCCATCATCTAAATGCATCAAATATAGTATTTGATAGAAAAATGTACAACACAGCATCAGAGAGCAAAAGTTTATAAATCTTCACCTCTTGTGATACACGTAGTTGAGAAGCCAGAATATCGCAATCATACTCATCATTCATCCATGCAGGAAAACTGGTTCTGGCTTACTTATGGTGATATAATGAAGAGAGAGAAAGCTGTAATTGGAGAGATTATCAGAAAGAAGGCAGGGGGTGCCCACGCGAGGACTGATATTGGCACCACAAAATATTTGATCTATGCTCAGATTGATGCCAGCGGTGTGGTGGAACGGCCGGATGTGGTAGGTGCTATTTTTGGTCAGACTGAAGGATTGCTGGGAGATGACCTGGATTTGCGGGAGCTGCAGAGAACTGGCAGGATCGGAAGGATCAGTGTGACTGTTACCTCCAAAAATGGTCGTTCCAAGGGCGCAGTTACTATACCTTCCAGTCTGGACAAGATTGAAACAGCAGTCCTGGGTGCCTCCCTAGAGACTATTGACAGAGTCGGGCCTTGCGAGGCCAAGATCACAGTCTCCAAGATTGAAGATGTTCGAACGCTGAAGAGAAATTACGTCATTGACAGGGCAAAAGAACTGGTTCGCTCCATGTTTACTGATGTTCTTCCCGAATCTCAGGAGATCACTGAGGAAGTGAAAGAAGCTATCCGCATCAAAGAGATCACCAAGTATGGAAGGGAAAACCTGCCTGCAGGACCAAATATCGACGATTCGGATGCAATTATTGTGGTAGAGGGACGGGCTGATGTGCTGAATCTGCTCAGATATGGGATCCGCAATGCTATAGCAGTTGAAGGTACCAGCATTCCTAGGACGATTATAGATCTGTCAAAGGAGAAGACAGTGACTGCTTTCGTTGATGGAGACAGGGGCGGTGAATTGATCCTCAAAGAGCTAATGCAGCTTGCAGAAGTGGATTACGTAGCCAAGGCAGCTTCGGGAAAAGAAGTGGAGGATCTGACCAAAAAGGAGACTATAAAAGCATTGAGAAACAAGATCCCCATAGAACAGGCTATGAATGAACTCTTTGAGAAGCATCTAAAAGAAGAAACTCAGGAACCTCCCAAGACGAAAAAGGGCGAGCTGGAGAGGCTCAGAGATTTTATTCAGAAACTTCCTGGCACCCTGGACGCATACCTTCTGGATGGAAGTGATACTCTGAAGATCAAGGTATCAGTACGGGATCTGGTGGATGCTATCTCATTGACTGATGATGTCAAGAGTGTGGTCTTCGATGGTGTGGTCACGCAGAGACTGGTAGACATAGCAGCAGAAAGAGGAATCGAGTGCCTGGTTGGAATAAAAATTGGCAATATTACCAAGAAACCTGTGGACTTGAAGATTCTCTCCTTTGGCACTGAAGAAGAATCGGCGAATCCAATCTAAAATCCAATCCAAATCCAATCTAACCTTCATATACAGCTATGTAGTACAATATGAAAAAGGTCAGTGCTCTCCTCGTCATGTGCACACTGATCACAGGACGCATGAACTAGAAAAAAAGGCCAAAATTGAACGAATTTGAAAGAATGGAGGAATCATGACAATTGAAGTCCCCTATCAGTTTGCCCCACACATTCCAGTCCAGGTAACCATTCCTGAATCTGGAATGTCCTATCCCTTTACCCCAGATAATGTACACCAGGTTTCTCTTACATCGGAGCAGATGGAAGCTCTATCAACCCGCGGGTTTGTGGTCATTACTGCGTGGCATGATCAGTTCTACAACGTATATAAGGATTGCAGGAGGAGGAATATGCCCATTTTTGTCACTACTGACTCAGTACTCCACACGTATCACATCCTGTATGATTACACGCTGCGAGTACTGGAGACTGAGCATTTCTCTTCTGATCTTTTGTTATTGACGCAAAAAATGAGAGATATGTCCTGGGAACACTATAAAAAGACACGCGATGCTGCTGCCCTGAAGAATGGAGCCTACTTCTGTGTTGCAGGAAGGTTGCTGGATGATTCCTTTGACACACCTTCAGAAGTTCAAACTATTGTTCAGCAGGAACTGGCACTGATTCAGGAGCACAAGGGATTTGAATCTTCCCCCTTGTTCGGTTATGAGGAAGACTACTCCCAGTATCTACCCAGAGGCCACTACACCAGATCCGATCCCCTTCAGAAGTACTTCAAAGCCATGATATGGTATGGAAGGATCATATTCAGGCTGAAATCAGAAGAAGAGACAAAACAGGCCCTATACATTGTGAAAGCAGTAGGAGACACACAAACCTCAAAGCTTTGGGACAGAATCTACGAACCGACCGTATTCTTCGTGGGGAGAACGGACGATCTGAACATATTTGAGTATGATGCTATTGCCAAGAATATCTATGGGGAGGATTTCACCATTTCTGCTCTTCAGGATACCCAGAAGCTGAGAGATTTTATAGAAATGGCCAGAGAATACAGAGATCCCAGAATTTGCTCTTCATGGGTGAGAGATTATCAGGATGCAGTAAGAGAAACCAAAGGTTTCAGGTTCATGGGACAGCGGTTCATTCCAGACTCGTACATGTTCCAGCAGTTAGTCTATGACAAGGTGGGCACTGCCTCACATCCGCGATTATTTCCGAAGGGACTGGACATCATGGCAGTCCTGGGCTCTGAGAGGGCTCTGCACCATCTGGAACCAGAAAAACAGTATTCAAACTATGAGAAACAGATTAGAGCCCTCAGGAATGAATTTTCGAGCCTGGATCAATCGGTCTGGACCCAGAATCTATACTGGAATTGGCTGTACTGTTTGCTGCCTCTGCTGGAGAAAAAGAGTATTCAATATCCTCCTTTCATGCATGGAGATGCCTGGCAAGACAAGGTGCTGAACACTGCTCTTGGAAGCTGGACCGAGTTACGGCACGATACCATCCTGTATGCCAAACAGAGCTACACGTTCGAAGCTACTGCCGTACCTCTACAGCCCCAGTTAACGAAGGGATACGTGGAACCTGACCCACACGTGTATGCGCGCCTTTCTTCTATTGCTCGAATGATGAGGGAAGGCTTGAAGAAGAGGAACCTACTGCTGCCTGAGTACAGTCAGAAGCTGGAAACCTTGGAACAGCTGCTGCTCCAGTTGAAGACGATCTCTGAAAAAGAACTGTCTGGAGAGAATCTGACGAAAGAGGAATACTGGTTGATCTGGAACATTGGTTCTACCTTAGAATCATTAGTCACCTTCAGGACTGCTGTAGAATCAGAAGCAGATGAGAATGCAGCCATCATAGCTGATGTGCACACTGATGTAAACACTAATAAGGTTTTGGAAGAAGGTGTAGGCGACATCTTCACCATCTACGTGGTAGTCAGGGTGGAAGGCCGCATTTTCATGACAGAAGGAGGTGTCTTCAGCTACTACGAATTTCTCCAGCCCATGAGCAGCAGGCTTACGGATGAACAATGGCAGCAAATGGAAAAGCCCTCCCTTCCTGAATGGACTTCGAGTTTCATTATCCAGTAACTCATTTTCTTTTTCCACTCTTTTCTCTATCAGAAAATGTTTCAGCAATAAATTGCCTGCGATTTGAAAGCTTGCAGAAGAGGTCTGATCAGGCTGATGTTATAAGCGCAACTTACGCGTGTAACATGCGAAATTGACTATTCTATTGCCAGGTGAGATCTTGCCCGTACAAATATAGACCTTCTCCCCATTGTTTTCAGTTTTTTTCTCAAACTCCTGTCATTGGTGCATATTATGCAGTCATGCAGTTTTGCATATTCCAGTAGGGATACATCCACCTTGCCCTGCAGCAGAACTACTGGATAGTTCTCCAGAATCCTGAGCATTGTTTTACGGGCCTCTTCATCTTTTCCTTTCAGATGCAGCATCCTCAATTCTTCAAGTACGTTCTGTGGAACAGCAATTTCATGCGCTTCATCAACGATCTTCTCTATCTCTTCCAACTGGATTCCAAATTTATAGCAGCTCAAGACGAAATTCGTGTCGAGGAGTACTTTATTCGATGATGCCATAGCCAATCAATCGCCATCGGGCCCCAATTCTTCTGGAAATTGCAGCTCTTTCCCCAGGTTCTGCACAAACGGGAAGTTTCAGATCCATTTCGATCTCATTTCCTGGTTTTGAGACTGTCCCTATAGTCTTGGAAGTCCCCACGTTCAGCATCAAGAGTTCATCTCTCTTGATTTCTGTGATCTCCACTTCATCCTTGGTACCAATAGCTCTTTCCAGCAGATGGACTCGCAGTCTCAGCTCCCTCCATAAGGGAGGAAGTGTACCTGGAGCACCCACAACAGATCCTGAAAGAGAATCAGACTTCGTCAATGAAGGGTCTAACCTCGTCCCAATAGCTACCAGCCCCCCTGGAGTTGCTATTTTGATCTTGCTGGTCCCAGCATGCAGGCTGCACACATCTGCCTCCAACACTTCTCTGGATATTCCAGGCTTAATCTCGATCTCGTCTCCAATTTTGAGCTGTCCACAGAGGAGAGAACCTCCTATAACACCCCCCACAAGCTTCTCAGGCGAAATTCCTGGTCTGTTCACATCAAAGGAGCGGGCAATGTGCATCCGGGGAGGCTTTTCGAGGTCCCTGGAAGGGGTGGGAATATACCTCTCTATTGCCTGGATCAGCATGTCAATGTTGACTGAATGCATAGCCGAAACAGGTATGATTGGTGCTTTCTCAGCGATTGTTCTCCCCACGAACTTCTTAATCTGTTTATAATTGTCTTCTACCTGTTCTTTCGGAATGAGCTCAATCTTGTTCTGGACAATGACTAAATTCTCAATACCGCAGATCTCCAGTCCCATCAAGTGCTCCTTGGTCTGGGGCTGAGGGCAGGTCTCATTGGCTGCAATGACCAGTACTGCCCCATCCATGATTGACGCTCCTGACAGCATGGTAGCCATCAGGGTTTCGTGACCGGGCGCATCGACAAATGAAACCCTTCTCAGAACTTCAGTAGCAGTACCACATTCTCCACAAGTTTTTTCAGTCGTGTAACACTGAGGGGGAGGGCAGTTGGGACACTTTCTGAACGTGGTATCTGCATAGCCCAGTCGTATGGTTATTCCCCGCCTCAATTCTTCTGAGTGCGTATCTGTCCAGATTCCAGAGAGAGCCTTGGTCAGGGTTGTCTTCCCATGATCCACATGACCAATCATGCCAATATTGATTTCTGATTGTTTTGGCTCTTCTATGACGATCACCCCATCAATTCCTGAGCACTTTCTTTCAACTTCTCAATCTGTGTAGTGCTCAATCCTGTGTTCTTCGCCAGCCTGGCTATGTCTGCTCTCAGGAATTCCTGTACTGAACTAATGCCTGCAGCAGCGAGCTGGTCTGCTGTCTTCTTCCCGATTCCTCTCACTCTTGTCAGGGGGAGAGCTCTCTCTTCTTCCTCAATTTCCTCTTCTTCTTTGACCTTTTTAGGCTCTTTCTCTCTCTTTACTTCTTTTTTCTCTTTTTCTACTTTCACTTCTTTCTCTTCTTTTATCTCTATTCTTTCTATTTCTTCCTTTTCGGGCTTCATTTCTTTTGGAATCATCTTGGTG
Organism: uncultured Thermococci archaeon; assembly: GCA_964516825.1. Taxonomy (GTDB): domain Archaea; phylum Methanobacteriota_B; class Thermococci; order Methanofastidiosales; family SZ-28-30; genus SZ-28-30. The sequence goes on along the minus strand of CAZFAR010000050.1, from coordinate 5,266 downwards.
TTGATCTGGACGATAGCCTCAGATACAGCATCTCCGCGCACCTGTTTCTTTTTCCTTTCTCCTGACCTCTTCGGAATGAACCCAGGGCCTCCTCTCACCAGGATCTTCATTCTCCTTGAACCTGGAATTCCTCTTCGCATGGGAAATCCATCCTTGTCTGTTCCTCCAGTAATCTGGAGCTGTCCTGATTCCCCGATCAGCCCACCATCGAATACCTCACCGATGCGCAAGCCTACTAATCTGGCTGCTTCGTCTCCTTTGATCTCTTTTTGATAGGTTTTACCACCATCTGAAATGATCACCTTAAACTCCAATAGATCACCTCTATAAGTACCAGAATTCATTCTTCTTTCTCTTGATCTGGTCAATTTCTTCCAGAGCCTGGCGTTCATCCTCTGAAAGATCAGATTTCATCAGCATTTTGTAGTCTTCCTTTGGCAGATCTGTATATAAAACTTCCTCTTGCGAGATCTGCCTCCCCACAGTAGGACCTTCAATAGATATTGCTACCTGTTCTCCTCTTCTCACCTGGGACAAGAATTCATCTCCACTCTTGATGCTCTTGATCGTGCCAATGCGTCTTCCTTCAGAATTTATGATATCGTATCTGGGTTTCAATGTTCCTAGCAGAATTTCTACTCCCACGATGGCAGGCTTTGCAGTTCTGAAGATGTACTCAGGAAGTATTTTGAACTTACAGGGAAAGACCAATTCTTCCCTCTTGCGGGTAATTTCTCGAAGCTTCTCTCCTTCCACCCATTCAGTGTAGGCTTCTGTCAGCCTGTAGATTACATCATCACGAAAGATTCTGACAAGATTATCTTCTGCCACCCTCTGCGCCTCTTCTGTAATTCCAGTATTGAAAGCAAAAATGACACCCAGGTATGGATCTTCTTTCTTCACTGATAAGGCTTCCATTACATCTGATTTTCTGACATCTCCCACATCTGCTCTCTTGATCTTGACCTGGTCCTTCATTTCAGATACCAGCGCTTCCAGAGTTCCCAGAGTATCTGCACGCATCACAACACCCAGAGCATCTTTCTCAATGCGTATTTTCTGGATTTCTTCTCTGATCTTCATTTCATTCTCAGGAGTATCCACGTACAAGGGAGCTCCTGCTAGAGCTGTCTCCAGATTGGGAGCTGATATCTTGACCCCACAGGCTGCTGAAACTGAGTCTAAATGGTCGAACTTGTGGCGTGGGTCACGTATTTCATCCAGTGGCCTTGGTTTCAGGAGTGCTCTCACCTTTGTAGAGATGATAGTATCAAGCCCGCCCAGAAGGATGGAATCACCTTTGTGCAGGGTCCCATCGTATAAAATGACGTCTATCGTATATCCTAATCCTACTTCTTCTTTGACCTCCAGAATCGTGCCTCTTGCTTCACCTTTCACATGGAATGCCAGCTTCTCTTCGAGAAATCTCTGAGACAGTCCAGCAATCAGCATCAATACATCAGAGACCCCAACCCCATTTCTGGCAGATATTGGGATGATGGCCACTGTTTTCCTGAAGTCTCTGATTCTGTCAAACTGGTCTGCCTCAAATCCATTTTTGGACAGATCGCCAATCAATTGCCACAGCTTCTCTTCCAGTGCCTGCAAAGTCCTTTCTGCCTGCTCTTCTGAGGATCTGGAGAAATTGATGTCCTCACCCTTCCAGCCCAGTCTGTCAATCTTGTTGGCTGCCACGACAAAAGGTGTTCTGAATCGCTTCAAAATGCCAATGGATTCCAGTGTCTGGGGCTGGAACCCCTCATTTACATCTATGACCAGGACTGCCAGATCTGCTAGAGAACCTCCCCTCGTGCGCAAATTGACAAAAGCTCTGTGCCCGGGAGTGTCAATGAAGAGCAACCCGGGGATCCTGATCTCCCACTGGCTGAGGAGATCACCGCAGATGTCCTTTACCACTTCTATGGGCACTTCTGTAGCTCCAATGTGCTGGGTGATCCCGCCAGACTCTCTCTGGGCTACTGCACTTTTCCTGATGTAGTCTAGTAAAGTGGTTTTCCCGTGGTCTACATGACCAAGTACAGAAATGATGGGCTGTCTTATCATGTTTGTCACGTTTTATCCAAAGATGATTTCTGTGTCCGCTCTCTCGTAGTCATAGATTTCTTTTTCTGTAAACCACAGAGCAATCTCGTGTGCTGCCTCTTTGGGGTCTCCTGAAGCATGTACCAGGTTTCTGATGGGACGATGCTTTAGATTGGCCAGATCTGGTGAATCGCAGGTGAAATCGCCGCGGATAGTGCCTGGATTGGCCTTTATTGGCAGCGTGTTACCCACGAGGCGCCTCACGTTCTCTATAGCGTGATTGCCTTCCAATACCATACACACTACAGGGGAAGATGAAAGGAAATCGATGAGCCATCCCTTGATGATCTTCCCAATTTCTGCAGCTGAAGCTGTTCCCAGATGCTCCCTCGGATCCATACCGTACTCTCTGTACGAGGTTAGCGTCTTATTACCCGCAGTCTCAAACCATTCATCTGTCGATGGGTAATGTTTCTCCACCATCTCTCTTGTGGGATGAACCATCTTCAATGCTACCAGTTTCAGGCCAGCCCTTTCAAACCGAGCAATAATCTGACCCACCAGGCCACGGTTCACACCATCAGGCTTTATCATGACGAAAGTTCTTTCCATGGCATCCCTCTCTCTTATTCTGGCAGTGCCCACTTGAAATCGCGCGGTTTTCTCTTCAGCTTTACCATGTTTTTCTCACATTTACCAGAGCAGAAGTACAGAACTGAGCCGTCTTTTCTGACATACATTTTTCCTGTTCCCTTTTCGATCTCTTTCCCGCAGAAATTGCACCTCACCTTCTCACCTTCCTCTTTCTATCTGGGCACCTTGATTTCTCTTGCTTCTCTCTCTGTCTCAATGAGCATCAGAACATCTCCTACCTGGATAGGACCTCTCACATTTCGCGTTCTCACTCCCCCCTTGTCCGGGCCGTCCATGATCTTACATTTGATCTGGAAGATATCTCCTGTAGCACCAGTGCGGGTTCTCACCTCTACAACTTCTGCAGGAGTTCCTAGTTTTTCATCCATGTTATCACGATCTCAATTCCCTGATCTGGGTGACCAGGGCTTTCACCTCTTTCTTGGCTTTTCCCTCCTGGACGATGGCACCAGATGCAGTTCCCACATCCAGTCCAGAGGCAGTACCTAATTCTGCTTTCTTGGGAACGTACACGTAAGGTATCTTCCTCTCATCGCACAGCAAGGGGAGATGTGCCACAATTTCTTCAGGTGTTACATCTTCAGCAATCAGCACCAGCTTGGCGATGCCTCTTTCTATAGCTTTGGTAGTTTCGTTTGTTCCTTTCGTGATTTTTCCAGTATCACGTGCCAATTCCAGTGCCTCATAGGCTTTTTCTGCTACTTCCTTAGGCACACGGAACTTAACATAACTCGGCATAAAATCACCTCATCCATCATGAACAAGTCTATCTTGTTTCTGTCAGTAGATCAAGTGGGGAAATAACACTTTATAAATCTTTTGCAGAAGAGGGTTTTCATTTTTCAGGCAATTTATTTGTTACACGTGTAACACTCAGGGGATTTTCTTGCATGATATCTGAAACTGAAGACTCAAAGAGAATTGCAGCACGATCAAAAGTCCAGAAATCACAAAATTAGGAGCTGTGAGTCTTCAAAAGTCTTTCTGCTGCAGTGTAGTAGTCCATTTTTTTATGCACTATCAGATCCACCAATTCGGAGAATTCATTGGTCCTTCCAGCTTTCTCCAGAACTTCTTTGACAATGTACTGATTCAAAACTTCTAACAATTCCCTTTCTGTCTTTTCCCTCCTTTTCTCCTCAAACAATCCTTCTTCCTTCAAATATTCTGAATGAGACTGGATTGCTTCTGCTACTTCTCTGATCCCCTCCCCCATGTTGGCCACAGTCTTCAAAACTGGGGGACGCCATTTCTTCTGTGAGTCGAAATCGAGCATCATTTCCAATTCCATGACCGCTTTATCAACATAGTCTAGATCCGCTTTATTCACCACGAAGATGTCGCCAATTTCCAGAATCCCCGCCTTTATGGCTTGAATGTCATCTCCTATCGAGGGCATTGTCACAACCAGAATAGTATCGGCTGCTTTGATGATGTCTACCTCATCCTGACCAGTACCTACAGTTTCTATCATGATGATGTCCTTCCCGAAAGCATCCAGTATCTTTACTGCATCTCTGGTAGCTGAGGCCAATCCTCCCATGTGACCACGTGTGCCCATGCTTCTGATGAAAACACCAGGGTCAGTGGCCCTTTCCTGCATTCTGATCCTGTCTCCCAGTAGAGCACCCCCTGTAAAGGGAGAAGAAGGATCGATTGCAATGATTCCCACTGTTTTCTGATGATCTCTGTAGTACTGAGTCAGCTTGTCGACCAGGCTTGATTTCCCTGCTCCTGGTGGTCCTGTCACCCCGATGATGTAAGCTCTTCCTGTATAGGGATATAACTGCTTCAAAGCTTCTCGTGCTTCTGGAGCATCATTCTCCACTAATGTAATCAATTTTGCACAGGCTCTTTTGTCCTTCTGAAGGAGTCTTTTCACCAGTTCCATGTTATGCACTTACATGAGATTCAATGAATGTGATGATTTCCTGGGTTGTTGTTCCCGGGCCAAAGACTTCTGACACTCCCATCTTCTTCAGTTGGGTGACATCTTCGTCCGGGATGATACCACCCACAGCAATGAGAATTTCCTCTGCCTTGTTCTTCCTTAATAATTCGATAACCCTGGGGACCAGAGTCATGTGAGCTCCAGATAGTATGGAGAGTCCTACGCAGTCCACATCTTCCTGGAGAGCAGCTTCCACAATCTGTTCAGGTGTCTGCCTCAATCCAGTGTAGATGACTTCCATTCCCGCATCTCTCAATGCTCTTGCCACGACCTTGGCTCCTCTATCATGGCCGTCCAGTCCTGGTTTTGCAACAAGCACTCTGATTTTTCTCATTAAAGTCACCGTGCTTTCTTTGACATGACTTTATAAATACATGTCGTAATAAGGTTTTCCTTCCTGTTACACGTGTAGCATGAGAAAGGTCAAAAGAAAGGAGAAAGTGTCTCTCCAGGGATCTTTACTGATCTTTTTGATGAGGTCTCATACTCCTCAGATAGATCAAGAATGCACTAGCAATTATACAAAAACCTGCCAAAGCTGCGGATCACCTTCAATCACTACGTGGATCACCTTCAATCACAACGTGGAATTCCTCCCCAGTGGAAAGGTTGTACCCA
>CAZFAR010000049.1:0-13175 GCA_964516825.1 uncultured Thermococci archaeon | reverse complement strand
GAAAGCAATTGACAACGATGTATCAGCACTGATAGGCATGGGAAGCTCCCCCGGGCTGGCCAACGTTCTGGTGAAGTTCTGTGAGAATTTCCTCACTGTAGAATCAGTGGACATCTACCATGCACACGGCGGAGAGCCAACAGAGGGAGCTGCTGTAGTGAAGCACAGGATACATTCCATGGAAATGGATATTCCCGTGTTCCTAGATGGAAAAATGGAGACAGTGAGGCTGTTTGAGGAAAGTGGTAAAGCCCTCGAAGAGGAATGCGAATTTCCAGGCATGGGTTCCTTCAATGTGTATGCTTATCCTCATCCAGAGACCATCACGCTTCCCCAGCACATGAAAGGGGTGAAAAGGGTGACCAACCTCGGACTGGTACTCCCCCCTGAATACGCTCAATTGATCAAGGATGTGGTCCGCCTCGGCATTACAGATGAAGAGCCCATTACTGTGGGTGATTCAAGGGTTTCTCCATTAGAATTCGCTGTTCAGTACATCCTTTTCCGGAGAGAAAAGTTGCTGAAGAAGGCAGGATTCACAGAGCCTGTAGGAAGCCTTAAAATTGTTGTTGGAGGAAAAAAGAATGATAAGAGAGAGAAATATGCCTTTTCCTTAGGTTCTCGTGGTCAGGGAATGGGTGAAGGGACAGGAATACCTGCTGCCATTGGTACTGTACTGATGGGGAAAGGAAGCATAAACATGAAGGGTGTACTGCCACCTGAAGCATGCCTGAATCCATTTGAAGTATTGGGCCTTGCCCAGAAAGTCCTAAAATCGACCGGGAAAGGTGATCTGCCCTTCATCATTGAACATTTTGATGAACAGGGCATAAAGACAGTGATTGATTATAAAAAGGTATTTCCACTGTAGTTATCTTAAATGAGAGCATGAGGTTCGAGAGTGTTTCTGAATATCTCAAGATATTCTACTATTCAAATCCGTGACAATTTCTCCTGTTACACGTGTAACAGCAAAGAACGCACAAAGATCAGACTATCACAATTTCCCTTTCGAAATCTTCATATGAACTGAGCCTCTCTCTTACGTATGAAACAAGAAATCCTTGACAATCTGAAGAGTGCGCGAATGGGTTTACTGACCGTGGTAAGAGGCGTTCCTGCTGATTTGAAAGTGACAGAAAAATGGTCAGTGAAGGATGTTCTGTCTCACATTATTGGCTGGGATTTTCACACTACGAGAGCAGTAGAGGAGTGCTTGCAGGGAGAGAAACCCTTCTATTTTGATTTGGACTGGGATGTGTTGAATGAGGAAGAAGTACAGAAACGAAGAAAGCTCTCAATGGAAGAGGTCTTGAATGAGCTGGAACAATCCCATAGAACTCTTCTGGATTCAGTTTCGGGCTTGCCCGAAAATAGATTAACAGAATATCATGGCTATCGCTGGAAAAGATACAAGATCACTCCTGAGTCTATACTTAAAGCAGCAATAGATCATGATCTTTTCCATGCAAAGAAGATAGAAGTTGCAAAAACCAAACAGAAACTCTAGTCCTTTTCAGTAACGAGATCATGTCATATAAAATTCTTATATATCATAACTGCATATTTCACTGACAAAAAATGGTACAGAGTGTGAGCCCAGATGAAAATAACCTATGATCGAGAGACAGATGCTGTCTATATCCAATTTCAGGAAGGAGAATATTCTATGAGTAAAGAGGTAGATGAGGGAATAGTATTGGACTACACAGAAGAAGGAAAAGTGATGGGCATAAAGATTTTAGATGTAAGTCAAAAAATGCCACTCAAGAACATTGAAGAAATAACATTGAGTATTCCAATGGAAAAAACATCTTGACAGCTTTCCTGCATAAACATTCTCCATAATGCGAACCCTATCTTCCTCTGTGAGAATGCCATTTTTCCACTACACAGCATGCTTCACTGATGATCCTTATCTTGACTTCTCCCATTGTTGCTGAGTTCTCTTCAGTTCCCCTCGATTTTTTAAGGCTCACTTTCATAACCAATACATGCTGGACCACCTTTTCTTTCCCAGGACAGTAGCAGTCATTGGAGCTTCTGAAAAGCACGGCAGCCTTGGTTATCACGTCATGCAGAACAATATCCACCTGAAAAATGAGTTATACCCTGTTCATCCCAAGTATGAAACTGTTTTGGGTCTTAAGGTCTACAAATCTGTCTCAGATGTTCCGGAAGAGATAGATGTAGCAATTTCCGTAGTAGGGCCTGAAAACACGTTACAAGTAACAGAAGAGTGTGCATCAGCCAATGTGAAATTTCTTATCATTGTTACTTCCCGATTTGGAGAGGCAATCCGCTTCAAAGAGGGAAAAATCCTGGAAAAAAAGGTTCTAAGTGTCGCAAGAAGATCTGGCATGCGTATTGTAGGACCCAACTGCATTGGGATTCTGAATCTCCCCTATCTGAACTCCACCTTCGTTCCCGAGTACAGTCCCTTCCTTCTGGAGGGATTGCCAATTCCAAGCAAAGGGAATATCAACATCATTTCTGAATCTGGCTCGATTTCAGGGCTACTTACTGCCTGGCTGACTGAACAGGGATTGGGATTGAACAGACTTGTAAACTACGGAAATGGGATCGATCTGGTGGCAACCGACTTCATGGAATACTTCCAGAATGATAGAGAATGTGATGTAGTTGGTGTCTATGTAGAAGGTATTAGAAATGGAAGAAAATTCATTGAAGCTGCCCGAAATCTGAATGAGGGAAAACCGGTAATCATTCTGAAACCGGGAAGTGAGCTTGCATCGAGAGCTGCTCAATCCCACACCGGGAGTGTTGCTGCCAATGACTTGATCTTCGATGCAGCGTTAAAGCAGGTTCACGTGCAGAGGGCAAGAAATTATGGTGAGTTCTGCAATGCAGTAAAGACTCACTCCATGATAGAAGATAAATATCTGAGAAGAAAGCATTTTTTCTGTGCAGGCATAACCAATGCTGGCGGTCTGAAAGTGCTGCTGGCCGAATCCCTGAGGCAGAACAATGTTCCTGAATCTACTCTCGCTGAATTCTCAAGAGAACTTGTCGCAGACCTGGAAAAGATTCTTCCTTCCAATGTAACTGTAACGAACCCGCTCGATATTGTGGGAGATGCCTCTTCTGAAACCTATTCTGAAGTCATGAAAAAACTCTTAGAACAGGAGAATATTGATTGTCTCCTGAGCATCCCTACCTTTGAACCTGCTTATCTTAGGGAAGAACTGGTCAAGGATACTGCAATGTTGATGCTCACCTATGGCAAACCCATCATGATAGCTTCCGTGGGGGGTGAACTGGCCAGAATCATCAAAGACAAATTCCAGAAAGTATATGTATTAAACTTTGATAGGCCGGAAGATCTAGCATTTGCTTACCAGCTCTTGAGAAAAAGGCATCAGTTCCTGACTACTCCCCTTTCAGGTTCTTGATAATTCTCTGCAGCTCTTCAATCAGCTTCTTCTTTTCATTCAGATCCTTCTGTAACTGGGATACCTGGCCTTCCAGACTTGACTTGTCCTGCTCCAACTGGGAAACCTCTGCCTCTAACTGATTGACTCTCTCAGTGAGTTCTGTCTCTAGCGTGATCCTAGTTTCCTGCTCCAGGTCCAGGCTGGACTGCAGCGATCTATTCTCCCTGGTCAATCGATCGTACTCTGTAGCAAAGTAGACCAATCCTGCTGCAGACAGAATGAAGAAGATGGAAAGTATTGCCAGAGCCCATCCCCAGTTCTTCTTTCTCTCCTTTTCGAGGTGTCTCTTCCATTCATCGCGTTCGATCCGTGTTTCTACGAGCTGCTTTTCCAGGAGGAAATTGTCCTCTTCGTACCGTTTCGCAATCCTTTCCCACCGATCTGCGAGTTCAAAAGACTCTTCCATAGATACCCTTCCTATTCCACTATTTAAAGTTTTATGTTTTTCAAAGCCACAACCCCATTACAGGAGTTGCACAGGTAGTACTCTGGTGTCCAGCAGGCTTCGCATGCCCATCTTCCGCAGACTGCACACTGTCTCAACTCTGATAGAGTGTGAGAAGTGCTGCAGAGATCGCACACATACCTGGAGAAGGTGAGTGCATCCTTCTCTGGGGGTGAGCCCTGCTCTCGAATGATCTGGATCTCATGTCTCAGCTGAGTGTAGAGATCAGGTTTTTCTTTTTGGCTTTCCTTTTTCCGACTGAGCAATTTCTCTTTCAAGGGCATCCAGCCTTTCCTCCAGATTTGACAGAGTTGCCTTCATTGTCTCTTCAAAGGACTTTAACTCAGCTGCTTTTCCCTCATCTTCTCCTAAAACGGGAAGATTTGTTCTTTCAAACCTGCGAAGCTTCGGTCTGGTAGTGAGAGACCATTCCCTGATCAGGTCTTCAAATCGCTGGTCCAGGTACTCATCGATGCGGCTCTCAATAGGGCGGGTCACCTCAATCCTTCCAGCAGATCCTTTCAGTAAGTAATAGGCAACGAAGAAAAGGATACCCAGAAGGATGAGCAGGAGAAAAACTTCAATTCCTGTCATCAAAAGCCCTCCTTAATCCTTCTTAGACGATTTTCGAGCTCTGTAAGCTTTTCAGATACGTGAGTCTCGAATTCTGCCAGGGAGGGTATCTCCTTCTCCAGAGCCTGTACCCTCGCTTTGAAGTCAGAAATATCCCTTTTGGTGGCAAGCTGCCATTCCTCTATGAGCGATTCCATGGTGCGGTCAAAATATTTCTCTAAATAATCATCCATGAGCCTCATCGACTCGCCTCCAGTTTTCCGATTTCTTTTTCCAGATTCAGGGCTCTCTCCTCTATTACAGACTTCCTGCTGTAGAGGGCATCGATCTCTCTCGTTAAGCTCTCCAGCCTGCTCTCCAGGTCACGCAATTCATGATCTGTCAGAAGCTGCCATTCCTCAATGAATGCTTCAAAGTTGGAATCCAGATACCTGTCCAATGTTCTGGAAAAGGTGGGAATTCTCTCCTCTACAGAACGCGTGAATCCGTGAATACTCTGTATTAAAGGAGAATCTCTATACCTACTTCGAACAGGATACATGGTGTCACCCCATCTTCTTCTCCTCTTTCCGGATTTTTTCCAGAAGGTTTTCCAGTTTGGTCAGTTTCACGTAGTTTTCCAGTCGCCTCAAACGCCCTTCCACTATCTTTTCTCTAGCGTAGATATCGGTCTCCAGAATGACATTCTCTTCATCAAGCTCCTTCAGGGAATTCAGCTGTTCCTGTGATAGCCGAGTAAAGGGATAGCCCTTCGCCAGAATGTCCTGCTGCAGAAGTTTCAACTTCTCTCTGTCCAGTTCCAGTTCTGCCTTTCTGGTGTCTGTCCTCATCAAACGGAATTCACGCAGGATAACGTAAACGAAGAGAAGAAACAGAAAGAATGCTCCCAGAGTAATTGCAAGAGTGATGAGTTCTTCTCTGGTCAACACAAAATCCAAAACCATACTAACCCTCCATTACTTCCCTGCATAGACGGAGGCTCTCCAGTTTCCCTACCACGTAGACGATGTCCCCTTTTACCAATCTCGTATCATCTTCAGGAATGATGATCTCCTTGTTTCTCTGAACAGCTGCAATCACGACTTCTGAAGGAAGGTCAATTTCTCTGATCAGTTTGTCAGCCGCCATGTCAGAAGATACTGTCACAGTCTGGATGTCTCCCATGCATTCTTCCAGCATTTTTTTCAGTTTTGCTTCTTCACCAGGTTTCAGCATATTGATGACACTTTCAGCTGTCTTGGAAAGTCTCTCTCTGATAGGAGATTCTGCAATCCGTTCATATGCTTTTCTTGCCTTAGTTTCAACTTTTTCTGTGACAGGGGCCACTTCTTCCCTGATTCTGGCTACAGTCTCCCTGGTGACACCTTCGATTCTTCCTGCGACAGGTGTCACTTCTTCGACGATTCTTCCATAACCTTTGACCACTCCTCCTTTTACTGTATCAGCTGCCTCTACAGTCTCCTTTCTTGCCTTTCCAACTCCTGCCTCAACTGTTTCTTTTACTCTCCCCACACCTCCAGAAACACGTTCAACAACTTCTCCAGCCTCTTTCTTGATTGCTTCAGAGAGTGGAGGTTTCTTCCTGATAGCCACAGTATCATTTTCCAGCAATCCAAGAGCTTCCAAATCCTCTGCACTTAAACGGATATATCCTTCTTCTACCATAGAATCTGCAAACAGAGTGACAGTGACTGATTCACCTGAAGCTTCATTGATGATTTCCAGTTTCGATTCTTCCTCTGCGCCAAGTTCTGCAAGCATCGATTTGTGCAGGCGAGCCCGTCCACGGCTTGGAACAGCCCTCTTTTGAATCTTCAGTTTTACTTCATCCATGGGATAGCTACTTTCTGATTCTTAAATACTTTTGTACGTCTGGTAGAATAATCTGGTAGAATACAGTAGCCCTGTATGTGCGGCAAAAATGTTTTTGGTTTCAAGAAGGCAGCTATTTCTTGTAAACTCGACTCAAGAGGACATGAATAACTCCAGTTGTTACACGTGTATATAACATGCAATTGTCTATTACAAATATTGAGAGACTATATTGTTAGTTCACTATGTGAAATCTCTGGAGAGCAATCAGCGACTTACAAGGCATTTCACTGTATGGGATAGTCTCAAATTCTGCTAACCTTCAATAACCCTATTAAGAGAGGATTTTCAAGAAGATGTATGACGCTCCATAATGACAGTAAAGAACCTGAATCCATGTTTAAAATCCTGGACTTCGCACGCTGCCATGGGAGGAAAATCTCTAAAGACCAGGTGAAGGAACTCTCCGTGGATGAGTCAGCTCTCCAGAAGGTCATTGCAGGAGAGTATCTGCGAAAGATCGAAAAGGATAAAATCTCTTTCTATACGCTCACCTCAAAAGGATTGAATCTTTTTGGAGATTTCAGAAAAGAACAGCCCATACCAGAAGATCTGAGAGAGCAGATCACAGAAACCCTTAGCAAGGCAATGGCAGAACTGGAAACTAAACCCTGGGAAGTCATGTTCCACATTATTCATCTCATTGGAAAGAACAAACCAGTGACCGCAAGAGATGTCTTAGAGTATTTTCAGAACACTTTTCCAGAAATCAAAGGCATATCTAAGCCAAACATTTACAAGAACATGCAACATCTGAGAATGAAAGGATATATTGAATACGGAAAACAGGTTCAGATCGGTCAGAGTGAGTACAGACTGTCCAAAAAGGGGGAGGAGATCTTTTACATGACACAGATTGATGCGATTCGGAAATTGCGCACCTCTGAAGAGTGGGATAAAACCCTCAGAAAGGTGTACCAAAGGATTGAAAAGGAACGAGAACAGGATGACGAAGCTCTTTTTTATGTCCTGGATCATGTACTTCCGAGTGTAGCTAACGAGCAGTACATCTGGGCATTGTATGTGCAGGCAAATGTCTACGAGGCAAGGGGAAACCTAGACAAAGCAGAAGAGACGTATCTTCACATGGAAGGAATTTGTGAAGACGAAAAAGACAGCGTGGGAAGAGCATATGCATTGAAGGGATTGGGGAATGTGGCGTTCAAGGAAGACAAGCATTCAGTGGCTCGACAGTACTACAAGAGGTGCAAAAGGATTGCTTTGAGTCTGCAGGACAATCTTTTGCTGTCTGATGTTCTGAACAATATTGGCTCCTGCCTGTACATGGATGATGCTGTAGATGAGGCACTTCAACTGTTTGAAGAGGCCCTGGCCCTAGCACAAGATGATAAATCCAGGAAAAGCTCCACCCTGTACAATGAAGGATTGTGCTATGCTCGAAAAGAGGATTTAGCCAAGGCCAGAGAACTCTGGCTGAAAAGCCTCTCTCTTTATGAAGAACTCCAGGAGAACATTGAGATCAAGAAAGTCAAACACAACCTCAGAGAAATTGACAAGAAACAGAAGAGAGAATATCTCGAAGACGAGTACAGGAGAGCTCTGCAAACAGGGACAACTGAGGAGATTGAAAAAGCTTATAAAGCTCTTGTCAGATTCCTGAGAGATGGTTTCATCAGAAATGCAGAGGGGATTGACCATGAATCTGAATAAGGTCAGAACGTATGCAGAAGAATTCATGAAAAGAGAATACCCAGATGAAGCTCCCTACTTCCACATTGCATGGGAGATCTTTGAAGAAGTCCTCCAGGAAAACGAGGATGAATTGCCAGATCTGAAAGGTCCTATAGTCAGATTTGAAGGTGAAGATACTATTGCAGCTCCTCAGGTGATTCGGGCTTTCCATACCATTTTCTCCAAATTGGAAAAGGAGATTGAATCATCCACTGGTGACCTCAGGTCACTGGTACGGGACCTACTAATCGAGAACAAGTTCTCTTCCGAGTTCTCCTCAAAGATTGCAGATTTTTTTCTGAAACAGGAGCATTGGAGAGATCAGGCCTGGGAATGATTTCAAATGTTACACGTGTAACAGCTCAGAGGCATTCACTCGCTACTATAATCGGAGGAGCTATTGCTGAAGATTTCTCCAGAATCTTATGGTCCTCTCATTTACCAGAAAGTTCAGCACTTTTGCAGGAGGTATCCCTTTCTTTTCCAGTAGGGGTGCGCACTTGTAGAAGTATTCATTGACGTGGTACCAGATTTTTGAAAAATTCTTTGGTGGCAGCCGCAGAGAGAAGTCAATGTCTTCAATTTCTTCCATCCTCTCGTTGTAAAAATGAGTTTCAATTTCCATAGAATTGTAGTACTTGAGATATTCAAGACCAATGTTCAGTAACTTGCTTACTGTCATGTCATGAGCAACTGCATTATCAGACGCAAATAACAGATTCTTCCTGACTGGGACTCCGAGAGTTGGCCCAAATCCTTCCATTGCAGTGACCCCGTCAGTGATTACTATATCTGAGGGAATCAATTCGTTGATATTGTAAAGGGTTTCATTGAGTCCCAGAGCATGTCCTTTCAATTTCTCTTCACCAGGTAGCAATCCATAGAGATTTTTCATAGCCAGAGAAAGAATTGTTGCAGCATGCGTTTTGTACTTGGGGATATTTATTATTCCATCACATTCCAGGACAATTCTAGGAACACTGAACAGGTGCTTCTCACCCTTTATCTGAAAAGGAACTTGTGTGGATTCTGAAAAGTTCAAATTGATGAATTCTGCATTGAATCTATCATAGACACCCATGTCATTGAACAGCTTTTCTGAATCATACTGATGCGCCCCCACTTCTCCTATGTAAACTTTCTTACCTTTTTCATTCAAGTAATCTACAATGCATGAGATCAGATCAAAGTCTGTGGTAGCTCCTGTTTCTGATCCTTCTGCTGCAAATAAATTTGGTTTTAGAAAAATTTTCTTCTTTCCCTGTAGCTTTCGATCTGCATTCAGTTCTGAAAAAAGGAATTCCACTTCTTCTTTCGCAATCTTTCTGATTTTCTTGGCAATGAAAATGTGACGCATAGGGTAAGGTGGGATTATTTTTTAAAAAGATTGCTTCTTTGCTGATCATTGCTCTAGGTATTAGTGGCTGTTCAACAGTTTTTGGGATCTTGGATGCATCCCGTACTGGACTTTTGGACCAGGTTCGTTCGGGAATGATCTCATTGTAATGGCTGGTGGAATAAACATTGCTGCAGACACGGCAACTGAATATCCCAATATATCTGGGGAGTACATCGTGGGGAAAAACCCAGAAATCATAATCTTCACAGTTGGTCACGGTACCACTACTACTGTGGATGATATAAGAGACAGACCAGGGTTTGACACCATAGATGCAGTGAAGAACAACAGAATACACACGATCGATGATGACATACTCAGCAGACCGAGCCCCAGAATTGTGGACGCCCTCGAACAACTGGCATACATCATTCATCCTGAGCTGTTTCCTCAGTCAAGGGACATGAGGTTGTGGTGTGTTCCATGCCTGTGCTGACCGCATCCGGCAGCCATGAAAAATATGAGATGAACCAGGAACACAGATGGATTCTCATCTTCCTGGTTCTTGCACTCTTAGTTACAATCATTGCTGCAACCATGATGGGCTCTATGGGACCTCTCGGAGGAGGACACAATGAGATCTCTTTTCGCGCTGTCTTCGACATATTTGTAGACAGAGCTGAAAAGTGGCCTCAGGGTTACAGATCAATCATACTGGATATGCGGTTACCGCGAGTGCTTCTGGCCACTTTGGTAGGATGCGCTCTTGCAGTTGCAGGTACCACAATGCAGGGTATATTCAAGAACCCTATGGCTGATCCCTTCATCATTGGGATATCATCTGGAGCCTCATTTGGAGCAGCCGCATCACTATTTTTGCCTATTGAGGCAAAGTTCAAACTCCCCTTGTGTGCCTTTGTAGGGGCATTGCTTTCTGTGTTTATCGTGTACAATCTGGCGCATGTAGGTGGGAAAGTGAGAGTAGAGAAGCTGCTTCTCTCAGGTATTGCTGTAGGCTCATTTTTCTCGGCCATTACCTCATTTCTGATTTATATGGCTGGAAAACAATTTCATTTCCTGATATTCTGGCTCCTGGGTGGCCTTTATACAGCCTCCTGGACATCAGTGCACATGGCATGCATCCCAATACTCCTGGGAACAATGGGAATCCTGTTCTTTTCCCGCCATTTGAACGTCTTATTACTGGGTGATGAGCCTGCCCTCTACCTTGGAGTCGATGTTGTGACAGTGAGAAAGATCCTCTTGATATTCACAGCCTTGGTTGCTGGTGTTGCAGTAGCGTTCAGTGGAATCATTGGATTTGTGGGACTGATTACACCACACATCATGAGAATCCTGGTTGGCCCAAATCATCGTATACTTCTGCCTGCATCAGTCGTGGGAGGTGCCCTCTTTCTGATCTGGGCTGATACACTGGCACGGACGATACTGTCACCTACTGAGATACCGGTGGGGATTATAACATCGCTGTGCGGAGCACCATTCTTCATCTATCTCCTTCGCAGAAGCAGAAGGGAATGATCATGTTGCTGAAGGTTCAAGAGATTGGTTTCCTATTTAAGAGCAGTAAAATTCTGGATGAAGTAACATTTCAGGTGAAAAGTGGAGAAATTCTGGGAGTAATGGGCCCCAATGGATCAGGCAAGACGACCTTGCTGAGGTGCATTACCCATGTGCTAAAACCCTCACACGGCACAATTCTAGTAGGCAGACGTGATGTCACCTCATTGAGCAGGAAAGAAATCGCACAAACCATCGGAGTTGTGCCCCAGTCATCCACTGTCGATTTTGCATTTACTGCCTTCGAAATAGTGATGATGGGACGTACCCCCCATATCAGTAGATTTGGACCTGAATCAAAGAAAGATTATGAAATTGCGAGGAAAGCTATGCATCAGACTGATACACTTCATCTATCTGATAGAATCTTTGATGAATTGAGTGGAGGTGAAAAACAGCGGGTGATTATTGCTCGTGCACTTTGTCAGCAGCCCAGGATTCTCTTGTTGGATGAGCCCACCATTCATCTTGATATTGGCTCTCAGTTTGAAATCATGGATTTGGTGAAACGGTTGAGTAGACGAGAGAAAATTGCGGTCATAGCAGTTCTTCATGATCTTAATCTGGCTGCCAGCTATTGTGACAGTTTAATTCTCCTTAATAGAGGCACAATCGTGTCAGCTGGACCCCCGAAAGACGTCTTGACACCTGAGAATATTAGAAAAACATACAACATCCAGGTGCTGGTAGGAAGACATCCCTTGACAAATGCACCATTCGTGACACCCTACAGTTCACCAGGCCAGCAAAGAAAGGGGGTTACCATTCATGTCGTGTGCGGAGGAGGTTCAGGTTCCCATCTCCTGAGTTTCCTGTCAAGTAGGTCTTTTAATGTAACAGCAGGAGTTCTCAATGTCCTTGATTCAGATTTTGAAACAGCGAAAGCGCTCAATGTGACTGTTGTTGGCGAAATCCCTTTTTCTCAGATAACTGAAGAATCAGCAGAGGCAAACATCAGTCTGGCAAAGCAGGCAGATATTGTAGTATTGACTGATTTTCCTGTAGGATTTGGAAATCTCAAGAATGTTGAAGTCATAGAAGCAGCACTTGATATGAATATTCCAGTGATCGTGATTGATGCGACACCTGTTGAAGAAAAAGACTTCACAGACGGAACGCTGTCAGAGTATTTTGCCCGGCTGAGAAACAAGGGCGCATTTTTCGTTGAGAGTACTGAAGAGGCGCTTGAAAGAATCAGGACGTGGAGGAGATAACTATATGTACCGCAGAATCCATGTCTCTCACGGTAGTGAAATGAAGATATTAAGAGATCTGCGGTTGAGCACGAAGCTTTTGATATTGATAGAAGTGACAACAGGCTCCTACTCAAAGTTGAGACAAATTGCAGACAGACTAGACATAACTATCCAGGGCGTTTCTGAATACATGAAAATAATGCACGCAGAGGAGCTCATCCAGCGTATTGATGGGGAATACAGGGCAACCAAGAAAGGTGTTCAATTCCTTCACGAGAACATTCGCGAGCTCAAAGAATTCTTGGATAGGACATTAGACCAGCTGGACATCGTTGAAGTATGTGCTGCTGTGGCAAGAACACCTGTCAAGAAGGGTGAGAAAGTGGGCCTTTTCATGGAGAATGGAATGCTGACAGCGTACACAGATAAGAAATCACGTTCAACAGGAATTGCTGTGTCTGATGCTCAGGCAGGAGATGCTATAGCAGTAAGAGACCTGGAAGGCATGGTTGATCTGCATCTAGGGAGCTTATACATAGTTGAGCTCCCATCCATAAGAGATGGTGGCACGTGCGGAATTCAGGAGGAAAAAGTGAGAGCAATCTATCAGACGTTCAATTCTGATAAGATCGGTGCTCTAGATGTTGTTGGGCGCGTTCTTCTGAATAAACTTAGCCTTGGATGTGATTTTGAATTTGCGCCAGTAATATCAGCAATTGAGGCTGTCCAAAAAGGACTTGATGTCATCGTGGTCGGCTCTGCTGATGCTGTCTCCAAGATGATAGCAACTCTTGATGAGATCAACACTGCATCCATGGACAAGATCGAATACAAATTGCTTTCCTTTGTCAAGTAGTTTTTTTGTACTATGTGCTGTTATAGAGTGCTCCAGCTTATTTGTGACAAAAATGTGCTCATTAATGGAAGCTGATATTCCAGATTCATAGTGCAACAAACCTTTAAAAGTACATGTCAGAAAGAAACTGCATGATCAAGAATTACCGAACCCTCTTCATCATTAT
>CAZFAR010000048.1:8929-13226 GCA_964516825.1 uncultured Thermococci archaeon | reverse complement strand
CAAATACTTTCCTCCTCGAGGTCAGGCTTGAACCTGACTCGTTCTTCTTTTTTTAAAGAAGAATCAATAGTGGAATGCACTTTTCTTACAGTATGTTCAAGATATAAGGAAATGCCCAAAGTGTACCTATCATGGAGCCAATATTTGAAAAAGCAATAACCAGAAGAGTTCGTGTCACCCGATTTCCGTAGAAGTCTCTGAATCCATTGATGTTATGTAATCCTTCAAAATCTACTACTCTTGGTTTTCTCATGTAGGCTTCTGCCAACCCTGCAAACCAGCCTGCAGCCAGAGTTGGATTCAATGCTGTGAAGGGTGCAGCGAAGAAAGCAGTTATCACACTCAGAGGATGTCCCAAAGCTAGGAGGGCACCCAGACCAGATAAGGAGCCTACAATTATGAACCACAGCCACAGAATATGTAAGGTCGTCTCCACCCCTTTCTGGAAGAATGCGTAGATGACAATAACAGCAAATACGACAGGAATGGTATAGCCAAGGTATTTGAACCATTTTCTGCCTGGAGGTATCTCATCCAATCCGCTCCTGGAAACTTCTTTTTGCTGCAGCAGGTTTTTGAGGCCTTCCATGTGGCCAGCTCCCACCACTGCCACTATCTTTCCTTCAGATTCCAGAATTTTGGAAGCGATATACTGATCCCTTTCATCGATCAACACTTTTTTTGCTCCAGGAGCCTGTTCTGCCAATTCCTCCATCAATTCAGTTACAATATCCAGGTTTTTCAACTCCTCTGCCACATCTTCCACATCTACGAAAAGCCCAGCAGTCAGTGCATAGATGAGCTTCAGTTTCTCTCTGATGCCCATGGCTTTCCACGCCCTTCTCAAGGTAACAGAGATGTCTCTGTCCAGCAGTGAAACGGGAAGGCCATAATCATTTGCGATTTTTATCGCTTCCACCATTTCAGCACCTGGTTCAGATCCCATTTCCTCTCCAATTTTCCGTTGAAAGTTGCTCAGTAACAAGTTGGCCAGAAACAGATAGGTTCTTCCTTCCCTGATGATCTTGAGAATCTCCTGCTCTTCCCACTGCTTTCTCTTCGTTAGAATCTCGTACCGTTTTTCACACAACTCCACCCCTACTGTGTGAGGATTTTCTTTTTCTACAGTTTCTCTCACTTCCTGGACTGATTCTGGCGACACATGAATTGTGCCGATGAGGATGATCTCTTTTCCGTCAACTGTAATTCTCTCCTGCATTGTGAAACCTCTTCGTCACTCTGACAGCTATCCCTTTGAACTCGGTCATGAGAAAGCCGGGGAGTACTGCTCTACCTATGCCTACTGCATGATCCCTTTTTATAACTACCTGTTCTCCTGGCCTGATCTGAGGGTCTGCTTCTACGACGCCAGGGCAGAAGACATCTCCTCTCAATTCAAAGTCGATCGAGACGCAATACGCGTGAAGCAGGGATGCGCCTGCTGGTGCGAGTGTCAGATCTTTGTCGTAGTATGCCAGTATCTGATCTGTTTCAATCCTTTTCAGTTTTCTACCTTTGATTCTGATATTGTCTGGAAAAATATTCTCGTTGAACAAGAATTTTGATACTGCTCTCATTTTCTGCGGCAGGAAAGGCTTCCTACCCGCATTCTGAAGGTATGAGAAGAGATTGTCTAAAGAGATTCGTGATAATGGATTATCGATAGCAGTGGTAGTGACATGAAAAGGGAGTGATTCACAGATTCTCTGGTATTCTCCGGGAAGGTGGGCGTATACTGTGGGATCTTTCACTTTCTGGATGATGGACTGCAAGAGGGAAGCAGCCTCTTTTATCTCTTCACAGGACCAGTGACCAGTCACAGGGATGTCATAGTTGACGTAATCCTCCAGTTCTCTGGGGACTACCCCTAGAGGTGAGGTCAAGATCAGTTCTGTAATACAACAATTCTGGGGGATAGCTGTTCTGAAGAGCTGATGAGATCTCGAGGTGGAATAGGGTTTACGCGCTGAACAGGGCAGGAGTAAGAAGACAGAGGAGGGGGGATCGTACCTTTCCCGGACTCTCTGGCGAAACCGTTCTACTTCCGGCCTGTAGAGTGCATCATTTGATATGTACAATTCTCTTCGTTTCTTGAATGAAGTATATATCTCATTTTCTCTGTAGAATTCTCTGTACAGTAATTTGAGCAGCTTCTTAGTTCTGACGGTGGTGTTGCACTCTTTTTCCAGGTATTCCTTGGTAGGTGTTCTGAGGAAATTCTGGAGAGCTTCTGCATTTTCTTCAGTGTGGGGAAAGAGATCTGCACCTGCATTTGAGAGGATGGGAATTTCTTCGGGCTCCGCTTCTGTGAAAATGAGAGAGCTGGGGTATTTTCTTCTCAATTCAAATAGTGTTTGGAGCAGCCTTCTTTCTTCAAGACAGAACAGAAAGAAGATACTGTAATAGGAAAGTTGGGAAAGGAAGGTTTTGTTCAATGCTGTGTATCTGGTAATGTGGACTGGGCAGGCCTGAGCGTTCTGAGAGAGGAATGTGAGGTTAGTCTTCGTGAATTTTAATCCAATCTCTTTGGGAACATGGTAAGGAATTCTGAGCAGAGACACTGTTTTGAGATCTGCAGAGCTATTCTTCTCGTAGAGAGTAGGTCTTTCTATGGTGATATCTTCCAGATAGAGGAGGTCATCTTTAATTCTGAGTAAGTTGGGGATTGGTGCTTTTTTCTCATTCCAGACAAAGGTTCCTCTTCTGTATCCATCCATGAAGGAAAGTGAGAGCATGCATACTCAATTTATGGGAAGCTTTAATAATTGTGGTTGAATGAACTGGTTTAGATCTTCATGCATGATGTATGAGGATTGCCAATCAACCAAAAGATGATGAGAACCCTCCTCGAAGAATATTAGTTCGTGCCTATGTTATTACACGTGTAACATGACGGTTGTCTCTGATTCATAATGAGACACACACACTCGAAACCCTTTTAAACACCTTTTGTAACCCCACCTGATGGAAAGAACAGACTTCACTGAAATGGATGTCACCAAGGCTATCAGATTCATAGCTTTGCCCTCCATTTTTGGCATGTTCTTTGGAACCCTGTATAACATTGTCGATGTATTCTGGGTTGGAAAACTTGGATACGAGCAGATTGCAGCTGTCGCATTGTTCGGCATATTCTTCGAATTTGCTATCGTTTTCAATGAAGTAGTGGGTGTTGGCAGCATGGCATTGATTGCCAGAAACTACGGAGCAAGAGACTACCAGAGAGTCAATGAGGTCGTGAAGCAAACACTGTTCCTGAAACTGCTTGTCGCACTGATCTTCTGTCTTACTGGCATTATCTGTGTCAGATATATTCTCATTGCCTTTGGAGCCCGGGGTGATGTCATCCATTATGGTATCTCCTACGGGAGAATCATGTCCATTGGGTTCATATTTATGCTCTCCAGTTTCACACTGTTCACTGCTATGCGCGGCGTTGGTGATGCCAGAACACCAATGAAAATCATGATAGTGGCAAATCTCTTGAACATGGTCTTAGATCCCATCTTCATATTTGGGCTCAATCTGGGTGTTGCAGGCGCTGCTGCAGCCTCAGTTCTCTCCCAGATGCTCGCTTTTGCTGTTGGTCTCTGCCTGATTACCACAGGAAGACACATCGTGGAAATCGACACAAAAATTAGGTTTGATTTTTCCACCATGAAGACTATACTGTTTGTGGGACTCCCTTCAGGAATTGAAGCTCTGATCAGAAATATTTCCAACTTAATTACAGTCAGAATTATCGCAGGATTTGGAATGGCAGTTCTGGCAGGGGTTGAAATCTGTTTAAGACTTATGGGACTAGTATGGATGCCCCTAATGGGGCTGAGTCTAGCCTGCGGAACCTTGGTGGGACACAATTTGGGAGCCAGAAAATTGGAGCAAGCAGAAAAAACAGCGCTGAAAGCAGGATCTATGGGAGCTCTCACCATGATAGGCGTCGCAATCGTTTTCCTTCTATTCTCAAGACAGTTAGTATCTTTTTTCAATCATACAGAAGAAGTCGTTCAAGCTGGTGAGGCTGTCTTCAAGATAGTCTCTCCTTTCCTTGTTTTCTTAGGAATTCACATACCATTGAGCGGTGCGTTCTACGGCTCGGGCGATACGAAACCAGCCATGATAATCACGTTCTTGACATCTTTCTGTTTCCAGATACCTATGATGCTATTCATGTCGAGATTGCTGGGAGTAAACGGTGTTTTCCTCGCATTTGGCCTTTCAATGCTCGTCGGATTATGCATTCTGCTGATCTGGTTTTTCAAGGGGGACTGGAAACACAGAAAACTGGAATAGTATG
>CAZFAR010000048.1:0-8829 GCA_964516825.1 uncultured Thermococci archaeon | reverse complement strand
ATGTATAACAGGAGATGTCTTCTGTGCTGGTGGAACAATCAGCATCAATGCTCCCATAAAGGGAGATCTTCTTGTCGCTGGTGGACAGATAGCAGTGAATGCAGATGTTGAGGGAAAAATCATTGCTGCAGGCGGAATAATCGATTTAAAGGGGAAAATGGAAAAGCTCATAGCTGCTGGTGGCACTGTGACAATCCATTCTACAGCGTTAATTCAGAAATATGCCTTCGCTGCAGGGGGCACGATCAGCAATGCTGGTGAGATTAGAGAAGACTTTCATGTAGCTACTGAGAGATTTCAGAATACAGGAAAAGTCGGCGGTACTGTAAAGATTGAGAAACCTCCTTCTTTTGCAGAAGAATTCAGACTCGGACTTGGCATCCTGAGCATTCTGTGGAAGATTGGACTTCTCATTCTGGGGCTCATCTTCATCAGGGAGTTCGGTGCACTCTTCTTTACCATCGAAAAGGAAGTAAGAGAATCCACAATAAAAAAGACTGTGCTGGGATTCATCTTCATAATTGTGGCCGCAGTTCTCATTCTCCTGCTTGCTATCACCATTGTTGGTTCTGCTATTGCAGCGGTACTGGGAACGTTCTTTGTGGTAGCACTGATGGTGGCAGGTCTCATCGTGTCGTACACTCTAGGAGACTGGATTCTGGAGAAGCTCAAGGTCAAGAGTGGTGATCTTGCTGCCTTCATACTGGGGTTCATCATTCTATGCGTGCTTTTCATCATCCCTTATGCTGGTGCTGTAATACGCGTTGTGGTAGTGAGCCTAGGATTTGGAGCAATCTCTTACGCGGTGAAGAATAACTGGAAGACCATAACAGCACCTAAAGCTTGATCTACCTTTCTTTTTCTTCTTCTTTTATCCTATAAAATGAAAATGTGAACCAAGGTCAAGATCCTTCTGTGTTACACGTGTAACAACTGATGTCCAATAGCCGTGGTACTGACAACATTTTTATGATACATGCCTAGGTATACTATGAAAAATGATGCAGCACTCCTCATGGTAACATTCGTCTGGGGGCTCACCTTTGTCATGGTGAAAGAATCTCTGTCCTTTGTTGGACCATTCACATTTCTGTTCTATCGATTCTCACTCAGTTTTCTTCTTCTCATTGCCATCTCTATGAAAAAATTAAGAAAAATAAACATCTACGTAACGAAGTATGGGATACTGATAGGCATCTTTCTGTTCTCTGGATATGGGTTTCAGACAGTGGGGCTGCAATACACTACTCCAGCCAGTGCAGGATTCATCACTGGATTGTCTGTCGTCATCGTTCCCTTTCTCTCCATGGCACTCCTCAAGAAAAGGCCTGGCAAGAACTCTCTCCTGGGAGTCTTATGTGCTTTCTTGGGACTGCTCTTCCTATCGTTTCAGCAGTTGAGGATGAATTACGGCGATTTTCTTGTATTGCTGTGTGCATTCTCTTTTGCGATGCACATTGTTCTGGTGGGTAAGTTTGCTCCTTTTAATGATCCTTTTCTCTTGACTACAGTTCAGATAGGGACTGTGGCAGGCCTCTCATTTCTGTTCAGAAAAGAGCAAGACATCATTTTGAATAGTACAGTGCTTGAAGCTCTGATCATTACTGCAGTGTTTGCAACAGTCATGGCATTCTTAATACAGAACATAGCACAGAGGTCTACACCTCCTACACGCACAGCAGTCATATTTGCCATGGAGCCTGTATTTGCAGCAGTATCATCTTTTGTCCTCATACATGAGGTATTTACTCTGAGAAAAATCATTGGATGCCTCTTAATACTTTCAGGGATGGTGATAACAGAAATGAAACGTGAGAACTCCTCTGTATGACTCTACAACCCTAACGTGACTGGTTTGTCAATCCTGATGTTACACGTGTAACAATTTCTGGTAAATGAAGATCAGGCTCTGAGCATTGATAGTGAAAGAGGGAACTAACCTATTCTTTTTCCAGTATCTGTCTGATCTTTGGTTCTACCAGAGGCAAATCATGAATTGCAGTTTCCCAGACTATGCTATAAACAACATCAAAATAGCCATGTATCACTTTATTTCTCATTCCAGCCATCTCACGCCAGGGGGAGATCAGGGTACTTGTCCCTCACTGTGTCTGGGACATGTTTCGTAGCTTCTCCAATGATCTCAATATTTCTTACGACCGCGTCCATTGTTTTCTGGTCATCTACAAAATCTTTGTATGACATGTCACCAACGTACTCCTCAATACGTTCTATACACTCAAGAATATCCTGAAGATACATCCGGTAGTCCCGTTTCATAAAGGAATCGCCTCACGCAAAATATGATCCCTTAGACCAGGTTTTACTCCGTCCTTAAGTACGAGATCGACTTTCATTCCCAACAAGTCACCCAAATATTCTTCCAGCCCAACAAATGTAAACAATCCTACAGGCTGCCTAAACTCAACCAAAACATCAATATCACTGTTTTTTCTTTGTTCACCACGAATATAAGAACCAAATATGCCTATAGTTCTTACATGATATTTTTCAGTAAGGATATCCATGTGCGCTAATACTATTCTCTTGACTTCCTCAATCTCTTTCATAGGTCTTCACCAGTCATATTTATCATTGGTCAGCCAATTAAATCTTTCCCTTACATTTCTTCATCCCCTTTGTCGGATGTCAAAGAGTAAAAAGAAACTCTGGAAAGAAAGTACATGGGTCTTCGTCTGATAGATTCACTTTCTCTCACTGCTATTTACGCTTTTCCTATCATTCTTGTGTGATCAATCAGACGTTCAGCCAATCATCTGTAACCTAGCGTTTGAAAGCAGAAATACACATCTTTGATCAGAATGTTTTTTACCTCTGAATACCAAAGGGTAGTGGTGAAGAAAAGATGAAACTGAAAGGCTTCCCCTTTGAACCATTTGGGAAAGGTGTCATCACAAATGGTGGAGGAGATGCAGGAATGGGTGGGATCCCTGGTTAAGGTCGATAATGATATTCCACAATAGAATTATCGTATCCTTCGATGAGGGATTCATCCTGTAACCTGCTCAGAACGTTTCGGACCAGAGATCTCACCACGAGCTGGAATGGAACGTGAAGCGACATAACAAGATACTCTCCTATCCTGTGGAAAGTACTTGAAACAGGTAGTTGTGAGAAGAGATCAATTATTACTGAATCATAGTCAGTCTTCAGAACGTAGATAGATGGCAAATACGTCATCGCACCATCTGGAAAATAAAGGGTCAATGTCTGCCCGAATTCGTCCCGTCTCCTGATCCAGTCCATGATCCTATCCGAGTACAGATGGTGCTTTCTCATGATAGAAGAGAACGGCTTTCTCATGTCATTGCAGAGTTCCCAGTACAGAACTTCATCGCGTGAATCCCACTCCTCATAGACAGTATCATGATATACCAAGGGGGAAGGTCTCCGTTCAACCCCTTCCAATGAGGTCACTTTCTCCTGAATTACTTCTACAGCTCTTTCGAAATTCCAGTTAGGCGGCATTGACACATAGTAGTCTGATCGCTCCCCTGAAAGAATAACATCGCCGGGAGGATCGATAGGACAGGTAGAAGTAAGCCCGAAGTTGGAGAATCCTGTCTGAACCATAAAATAGATAATGTTCTCACTGTCTTTTAGTTTTTCAAACAGTTTTGAGGGATCTCTCACCTTTAAAAAGTAGATATACTCCCTGAAATTCAAGAATGCTTTTCTTCTCAGTACAGGCGGCGCGATGATTCTGTTTTCAACTGCCATTTTCCACCAGGCAGATGCAGTTCTCTTATCAATACCCATTCTTCTCGCTACTTCCGACAATGAAATTCTCGGTTCTTCTCGTACATGTGTGAATAGCCCGTATAAATCCCTTGGGAAACTCTTGAAAGTGGAATGGGACATAGTTTACCTCAAGAACATATAAGTAGGGGATACCTTTTAAAGGTAATGGTAATGAGCACGGGGAATACCCGATGCTATTCCAAACACAAAGTAGGATTTCTCCTACAAAAAAGACTGAGTTCGCAACAAAGTTTCACCTTCCGACGAAGCCATTTTGGGAGTGGAAGGAATTTCCCTCCCTTTTTTCGTAGTTTTTCTATTGATTCATAATTTTTACCCTGCAATGATGTATTTTGTGTGACCTACTAGGAACTGGAAAAGTGGAATGGGACATAGTCTGTGTCAAAAAAATATAAGTAGACTGCTCCCAAAGGATAAGTGATGGTAAGACGCGAGTTGATGCCATCATGAAACACCGTCTGTGTATGAAAGGATTTAATCCTAAGTCTGTTCGTCCCCCGGAAAGACTGTTTCAGGAGTGGGAGTAGTTTTCCCGCTCCTTTTTCGATTCATTCTCTCTGACCAGTTCTGGAATGACTAGACAACCCAGAAAACCAGAATATCAGCTCTCCTCTTAAATTATTTACCGAATTTCGATGTTACAGGTGTAACACCTTGAATAGGTTCTCCAGTCTATGACGACTATAATTTCTCTCACTGAAGAACCCTCACGATAGATTCCATCTGCTTTTGTCCAGAGATTGAAAAGGAGCATCACCAAGGGAGTGCCGAGAATGTGATTGTATAGGGAGAACAGCCATCAAGACTTTGGAAACTGAAACACAAGAAGAGTTGATTCATGCCCCTGCCGGGATTCGAACCCGGGTTCCAGGCTTGCTCCGAAAATCTCCGGAGGCCTGTGTCATATCCACTAGACAACAGGGGCATCCCCATACTATGATTTCACCATCAGCAACCCCAGAATATCTGAACGAGTAATGATCCCGATAGGCCTGGCAGATTCCCCCACGACGACTGCATTGTTCTCCTTCAGTAATGAAAGAACTGATTCCAGACTCTCGTTCTTGGAGACAGTTGGCAGAGGATCATCCATCAACTCATAGACATTCACTGTCCTGTATTTCTCCATCTTCCTCAAATCAATCTTTCTGATCAGAGATTTTTCTATGAGGCTTCCCACCACATTTCCCCTTCTCGTAACAGGCATTTGTGAAATATCTTCCCTCGTCATCAGAATTATTGCATTCTCCACAGAATCGTTTGCATCTATAGAAATTATGGGGGATACCATGACATCTGCTGCCCTTTTCCCCCCCCTTTCTATAGTTTCCAGACACTCTAGAATTCTCTGATATGTGGACAATTTTGGATCTGCCTGCCCACTTTCAAGCTTCGCTATGTACGCCTGCGTAACGCCTGCACGATGAGCCAGTTCTTCCTGGGTGATTCCCAGACGCTTCCGCATCCGCTTCAGCTCAGATAAATCTGTATTCCTCACAGTTATGTCACCAACACACACTCATAAATAACTTTCGCCCAAAAAGATTCTAAATCATCACATAGCCCCTTGCAATAATCTCTACACTATTACAACAGCTGCTATTGAAGGAATTCCCGCAAATTCCATCCCATCTAAAACATTATTCCTTAGAGTTATATTCGAACCGAAAAATATAAATACCCCCTCAGATACGGAACATGGTGATCCTATGGATATTACTATCGAATCACTCAACATGACGCCACTGGAAAAACAGGATATTGAAATCGTCGAAAGAAAGGGAATCGGACATCCCGATTCAATTTGTGACGGAATCGCTGAATCTGTGTCTCGAAGCCTTTCAATGTACTACAAGGAGCACTTTGGTAGAATCCTGCATCACAACACTGATCAGGTGGAATTGGTGGGTGGAAGGTCTGATCCGAAATTTGGAGGGGGAGAGATTCTGTGCCCCATGTACTTGCTGCTCTCAGGGAGAGCGACAATGTATTATGGGAACGAGAGCATCCCTACCCACAGAATTGCAATTGAAGCAGCCAGGACCTATTTACAGGAAAATCTGCCCAATATCAATGTGAACTCCCACATCATCATCGACTCCAGAATGGGTGAAGGTTCTGTAGACCTGCGGGATATCTTTGAAGAAGACACAAATATGCCCCGAGCTAACGATACCTCCTTCGGAGTGAGCGTTGCACCCTTCACAGAAACAGAGAAGCTCGTCCTCGATGTAGAACACTTCCTGAACTCAAGAGAGTTCAAAAAGGAGTTTCCCCCCCTAGGAGAGGACATAAAAGTGATGGGGCTCCGAATGAGGGAAACGATCTTGTTGACTGTGGCAGCAGCCTTCATTTCCTCACGGATCAATACGCGTGAAGAATACAACCGATTGAAGGAGGATGTGAGAGAGGAAATCCTTGAGAAGTTCAGCCCACAATTGACCAGGACCCTCAAGGTAGACATAAACACAGCAGACACTGACCATTCTTCATACCTCACAGTGACAGGAACCTCTTCGGAGATGGGTGATGACGGCTCTGTTGGCCGAGGGAATCGAGCTAATGGATTGATAACTCCCTTCCGTCCCATGAGCATGGAGGCTACAGCAGGAAAGAATCCAGTCTCTCATGTAGGAAAGGTCTATAACCTCCTGTCCAAGCGAATTGCTCGGGAAATCTCTGAATTGGACGAGATTCAAGAGGTGCAGATCTACCTGCTCTCACAGATTGGGCATCCCATAAATGATCCTGCTGAAGCGTGTGCACGAATCATAACAGAGAACAACAATATGGACTCTCATTTACGGTCAGATATACAGGAGATCATGAGTAAGAACATCGAGAATGTGAAAAGCATTACTGATTTGGTAGTGGAAGGAAAGCTCACCGTATTCTAGAGCTGAAAAAAGCTTCACATGCATCCAGAATGGTGTACAGGTTCTCATTGATCTGGGGTAGATGGCGTTCCGAAACAATCAGAAAGAGCATACCTGCCAGAATGCTGAGACCCCCCGAGAATATATCGTGGGCCAGATACCAGGGTACACCTTTCTCCAGTAGAAAGTAGACTACACTGATCCGTCCAATATTTGCCAGAAAGACGGCTGAAGAACCAGTTAAAGAGAAAACTATCTTTCTGTGAAAAGAAGCTTTAACTGCCAGGATTAATCCGAGAAACATTGCTACAATCTCCAGAGCAGTGCAGTCTAAGGAAATCTGGAGGTACTCCAAGTAGATTCGCCCCTCGACCTCGTAGCTTTCAGCAGCAATGCCAAACCAGTTTAAAACCTGTGCTGTAAAATCTGAGGTTACCCTTTCTAGGGGAAGAAGCCTGAAAATTACGTAAGATAGAACAGCAATTGTACAAGCCTTTATTACGTAGAGGAAAGTCTCATTTCTGAGATTCATCCTTGATCCTCTTTTCCTTGTATTCTTCAATAATGCTCTCCAGCTTCTGCTCCAAAGCTTTTGCCTCCTGTATACTCTCCCTGGTTTCCCACTGTCTGCAGGCAGCCTCAAACATGTCCTTATCAATGACACCGAAATTACCAAGAGCTTTCAAATTTACATCTTCTTCAGAAAAAACAGGTATCTTTGCCCTGATGAACTCCTCCTCTGCCAGATGAGACATTCTCTCGTGCGTGATGACTGCCCGAACCCCTTTGTCGATCAACTCTCTGGCTGTGGAAGTCCCTCCTCCTGAAGCATCCTTTAAATATACAATATCATCAGATCTGATACCAAACCGATCATCCAGAGATCTTATCTCCTCTTTGGAGAAATGGGCCAGCACTTTGACGGGCAACGCTTTCTGGGAATATTCCAGGATCTGCATTTCTTTCAAGATTTCATTTTCTCTGGAGAGAATTCTGTTTTTCTCTCTTTCTATTTCTACTTCTTCTCTCAATTTCTTGATTACAGATTCCCTGCTCTTTACAATTTTTGATTCTATAACTTCTTTCCTGGTCTTATGATCGTAAAGTCTCAATTCTCTCTTAGTATCTTCCAATTGGGTTTCCAAAGTTTTTACCCGTTCCTCAAGCTCAGTCCTGTATTCTGTCAGTCTATCTACTGTCTGGATGAGGTCCTGTGTCCTTTTCTGGAGTTCTGAAACGTTCAATTCTTTCAAAGGCTCTGGTGCAATTTCTTCTGGTTTCTCTATTTTTTCTGTTTTTTGAAGGAGCTCAATAGCCTTCTCCACTGAATATCCCTTTAAGACCAAATATTTGACAGGTTCCGAATAATTGACAAGCCCTTTCTCCTGAAGACGTGCATCCACATTGTCAAATTTGGATTTGTAATGCTCCAGCGCTTTCAAAGCTGCTGCCAGAGCATCCCTCTGGTGAAAGTTGTTGAAGGTATAGTTTCTGGTCAGTACATTCTTCTCTTCCACCTGCAGATCAGAAGGCGGCACAAACAGCTTGCAATCAAAGGACCTTGACAGTTTATCCACTGCCTGGGGAGCAGGATTCACATCTGCAGCAATAATGCACGGGGAACCAAATTGCGATATGAAGCTGATGATATTGGGTATGGAGAAGTTCTTTCCTGAATGGATAGAGACCGCTTCTCCTTTTAGGGTGAGTATGGCTACTGCAGCAGTTGTTCCTGGATCAACTCCCACCACTGTGTATATTGGATCACCTGCATCTACTACCTTCCTTTTTTACCTTTTTTGTTGAATTTTCCAGGAGTTCATCCAGGTCTCTTTCACCTCTTATGAGTTCTGATATTGGATCCTGGGGAGGTATCATGTCTTCGAGCGCTTTCTTTGCATGAGTCTCTCTCGCCTTCTTTCTGTTGGAGAACATACGGAGTGTATTGGGCATACTAATTTATGAATGTTTCGATTGCTGTAGAAAGTTCGTTCCCTGTTTGCTCATCATTGGAGAACACTCAGACTCCAAATCATTAAGAATTATTTTAATCCATTTGTTGTTACACGTGTAACATTTTTCATAGAAGATTTTGAGCTCTGCAGAGAAAAGGATTAAGATGTGAGGAAAGAAGCAAATTTAAGGGCAAACTTGGGATGCCTTGTCACTG
>CAZFAR010000047.1:12905-13292 GCA_964516825.1 uncultured Thermococci archaeon | reverse complement strand
ATGGAAACTGGGAAATTTATGTGGTCTCTGCAAATGGGAAGAACATTCAAAATCTTACTAGTAATCCTGCTGATGATGCGGTGCCTTTATGGTGCTGTTTTCTGCCGCAATCTACACAGCACTCATTTGTTGGCCCGCTGGTTATTATTGCTGCCATTGTCATTCTGGTGACTGCTTTTTTCACTCGTTCTAAAACAAGAAGAGTCAGCAAAGAGTAGCTTCATCTTACTGATCCTGCCGGAAGTAGAGTTGTCGGTATAGATCCCGACAAACTGATTAATGACTACTAATCTTGAGGAAGAAGGAGATTCAAATTCCGACGATGAAGTTGATTGGGCAAGCTTAGGCATGATTCTTGGTTTCTTCACAGGATAAGCAGGATAATAG
>CAZFAR010000047.1:0-12805 GCA_964516825.1 uncultured Thermococci archaeon | reverse complement strand
AAGAATCAAGAAGGATAATAGAAGAATCAAGAAGGATAATAGAAGAATCAAGAAGGATAATAGAAGAATCAAGAAGACTGAGTGGTCCGAAGACTTGCAAGACTATGAAACCACAATCTATATATACTCGGGGATGAATGTGATCTACGAGGAAATATCTACGATACTATGTGCCCTTATTATAGTAACTGGTCCTGTTGCAGTTTTCTGTGCTACTGTTGCTATCTATTCAATGATTGACACCGAGCTGACTCTCAATGATCTCAGGACTCAAATCGAAGATCGCGGATGTCTCTGTGCATTGTAAAAAGTGGAGGTTTTACACGTGAAAATAACAGCAGTGATAATCTTTCAATTCATAACATTTCTTGTGCTCCTACTTCTTGCTGGGCTTTTTTTCATATTCTGGGGAGAGATTGTTGTCACTCTTGCAGTGTTAGGTCTGGCAATAGTATATCTTGTAATCCAAACCAAAAACCCTTTTCATCTGTTCGATGGAGAAGAGAGAAAAGCTATTGCTGGAAGACTCGCTTCAATTTGGACGACGATTTTCGCCATGTTATACTTTTGTTTGATGAATACACCCTATGGGAGAATCTGGTTGTATCTAATGTGGGTTCCTATCACTCTTCTCCTCTTGTGGATAATGGTCGTTGGAAGATGAAAGATGGATACGATACAAGAGAAGAGGAATGCCAAGAATGTGATTGTATGGAAAGAAAACGGTTAGTCAAACTGGTAGTCCAGAGAGAATGAATTGTGAAAGGCTGCAAGTGATGGGGAGTAGGTTGGGTAGTTACTTGTCTTGTCGCTCGATCCTGGACTGCTATTATTCCATAAGAAGATGGAATAAAGAGCATATTCACAGGAAAGGCGAAGGGCAGTAATGAACCTATGAACTTGATTCTTCAGGCCTTTACTGTTTCAGGGCTCTCATGCTCCTCAGTTCTTGCAGTACGTTGATGTTGAGGGTATTGATGGGGAGGCGTTTTACTGGTTATGTGTCGTGTGCGGTGTTGTACTCGCGGGAATGGGAGTTTATGCATCGATAGCGCTTTGGCCTGCTTTTGGTCCAAGTCTTATGTCTTTCGCAAAAGCACTTGCAGCAGTTGGAAGCAACGTTGCATCCATGATTGTGGGAAAACTCAGCAGTGCCTGGGCTACCTGGGCAGGATTGACTCTATTACAGAAAGCTTGGCTGCTGGGTAGGCTTGCATTTGGAATCACAGCCCTCATTTCTCTTGTTCAGGAGTGTGGTGATTGTGACATTGATTTCGACATTTTTGCCTGGGGTTTCATGCTGACGGTCACATTTGAAGATGATACTCAGTGGGGATGGGTGACTATATTGGGTTCAGGGGACTATCAATGGAAATCTACGTTTGATGCGGAAGGGAACAGAATCTACTACGTTAAAATTAATGGTCAATGGGTTCCAATGCCACCAGGCTGGAAACCTGGAGACCCAATACCACCGAACCTCTAGTGGAGTATGAACAGTTTAGAAACACATTGGACTACCGAGAGCCAGCATCCAATGCCAAAAGATATTTAAATTTGGGCTACTATTGTCCTCAAGAAAAATCCAGAGGAGGAATAAAATGAAGAAAAAACAGTGGTATGTGTTTGTAGTGTTTTTCTTTCTCATAAGTATCGTCTATTATGCATCAAGCAAAAATCCTTCAATCTACGCTTCCCAAATTAACTCACTATCTGACCTGGGGTTCTGGATTGATAACAAGATTGAACATTCAATAGCTACCGTGTCTTTGGCATTGGGTTTGGCATGTCTATTCTGCTCAGATCGGGCAGAGAACTGAAAAGAAGAGAGAGTACGAATTAATGATGCCAGACTCATTAAAGATAATCAATGAGATCTCAGGAACCACACATACAATGTCGAGAAGTTTCCGAAATCCGATCGATGAAATGACTGAATGGAAAGGGGAAAATACGTCAGGATATTTTGTCTTCGACAAAGTAACAGGAGAAATAGTAGAAGGCGAAAGAGTTATAAATGGCATACATCAAGTATGGGTACATGTACCTGGCGAAGGTGACCTCGGTGGTCATTGGGAAGATGACTTAGATGGTGATGGAGTGGCGGCATCTGTAGATGATGATGATAATGATCCAAATGTAGGTGATGATGATCCCGATAAACCATGATGATGATATGGAAATTCACAGATATTTTGTTGGACGAAGAGAGACGATTTACAATCTACTGATAGCTCTTGCAATGATTCTTCTATATTTTGTAACATATAATATCGGTTCGTGGATAATTCCTAGAGACATTCATCTAGCCAGAAAAATAATTGAGCTTTCACCTTTACTAGGGATTTTTGCAGTGATTATTGCAGCTTTTCTTTTGAAAATGTGTCTCGATTCCATGGTGAATCCAAAGTTTTCTGTTTGTTCTCATTTTCTTATCATTCGATACAGCAGTGCCATTGCTATACCATGGAATGAGATCTTTTCTGTTGAAATAAGAGAGAACAAGATCAAGGTTAAGTATAAGAGAGATTCAAGAGTAGCAACATGTAAAGAAACAATCAAGCATGTAATAGACAAGGAAAATCTCATAGAAAAAATCAAAGGCAATTGTGCTAAATTTCAGAAAGACTTCTCGCAATAACAAATAACCGTGACAATTCTGCTAGGTGAAGGATAGAGCCATCCAGAAGAAAGGTGACGGAATATGTCGATTCATTGATTCTTGGAATGTTACACGTGTAACAGACTTTCAGCAGATGGCTTCTATGATTCCTCCGGTAGAGCTGATCTGAGGGCTATCACTAATTCCTCGGAGACTGTCTGGCAGCCTTTTTAATCAGTTTATCAAACTCCGGTAGTTCTGCCATCACCTTCAGCACCGTTTCCATCTCAGTCATTTTTTCCCTCAGCTCCTCCAGTTCCTTCTGAGCTTCCTGATCAGCATGGAATCTTTTCACTGTATCTGCCATCAAAGAATCCTTGAGGGGAACTGAACACCATACACAGAAGTTCTTATCTTTTGGATTCTCCTTTCCGCACTGTGGGCATATCTGGATTTGGACAAAGTGACAGACGCCGGGGGAGGGATTTGAACCCTCGCGGGACTTTCGCCCCACGGGCTCTCCAGGCCCGCGCCTTACCGGACTCGACAACCCCGGCTTCACCAGTTTCGGGGATAGGTTCCTCTTTCCATTATCACCCGTTCTGTTGTCACTGCTATACCTTTGCCCCTTATCAATATATCTTTTGCGGTCATCCTCGCCCTTCCCAAAGCTACCAGTTCATTCTTCAACGTCATGACTGCTACCATGCTGCCCTTTTCTATTTCCTCAAGCTGCACAATACCCGGAATTGCCAGTTCCGCACCGTGGCACACAGAGTCTACAGCCGAATCCTGGATCCAGATCTTTGGAACCTGCTGTACTGCAGTCTCCACGGGAAGGAGACATCTCCGCAGCTCTGTTTCGTCTCCTTCCTGAGTGCAAAAAATGTATGCGTCCAGGATGTCCTGAAGATAGACACTCTCTTCCTCTCTGAAGTTAGATACTCGGGTTCTCCTCAATTCAGCCATGTTAGCTCCCACACCCAGGACCAGCCCGATGTCATAACACAGCTTCCGGATGTAGGTGCCAGCCTGAGTGGAAGCCCGAAAAAGGACATCCTTACCATCCACTTCCAGAAGGTCCATTCTGTAAATCCTTCTTCTCCTTATTCGTCGCACAACTGCTGATTTTACAGGAGGCCTCTGGTATATGACTGTAGTGAACTCTTTGAATACTCTGGAGATGTCCTCTTCTCCTACAATCTCATGGAGATGCATGACTCCTACATACTCCTTTCCACCCAGGAGGAGAACCTGCAGTGCTTTGGTAGCTTTTCCAATACCAACAGGCAATACACCAGTTACCCTTGGATCCAATGTTCCAGAGTGGCCTGCCTTTCCTGTCTTTAAAATTTTCTTCACCCAGGAGACTACCTCATGACTGGTAGGACCTCTTGGTTTATCCAGATTAATAACTGCACAGGAGAGCAATTCCTCTACAGTTCTCTCTTCAGGTCTTTTTCCAAATTTTTCTGAAGGTTCAGCTTCTGTTCTTTCAAAGATCACGCTTTCTCCTCACCCTTCAGTGCTTCTTCCACTTCTTCATCAGAAGCACCTTTCTTGATTTTCAAGACCTCTTTATGGGGTTCCAGATGCTTGATATTGCATTTCCGCCTTCTCACTTGAGGACCTGATACAACAACGTAGGTTCTATCAACTACCTCAACGATCACACACATTTCTCCTGCTTCTCTTCCTGTTAGTTTCGTACACACTCTTCCTACCTTCATCACCATTCTCTCACCTCGATTGCTGCTTTCACGATGCGGAAGACACCTTCTGCATCCCACAGTCCAGAATTTATGACGAGATCATAAACGGAGAGATCATCTGTGTCAATACTGTAATACTTTTTATATCTTTTCTTTTCAGAGGCTTCTCTTCTTGTCACATCTTCAAAAGATTTTCTGTATGAGATATCCTCCCTTGCTGCAATTCTTTTCACTCTCACCTCAAGAGGAGCAGAAAGCCAGATCTTCAAATCTGCATCTACCAGATAAGCAGTTATCCTTCCATCTACTACTGTATTCTCCCGTGCCAATTCTTTCTGTCTTCTGTCCACTTCTGAATCTATGGTTTCATCTTCCTCTGCCTGGCGGCTGAATTCTTCCAGAGATACTCCTCTTCTTGCAGCCATCTCCCTGAAGATCTCCCCTGCATGCACGTGGGTCAATCCAAATGCATTGCACACCTTCCTGGAGAGAGTAGTCTTGCCGCTCCCTGGATAACCGCCGACAGTTATGATCATGTTCTGACAGACTCCACCAAGATCTTCTTCAAACAGTTCGGGCAGATGTATCCCCCGTACTTCCGCAAAGGCCTTGAGTACTTTCTGTTTCTCATGGAAACACCATGAAGAACAGCGCCACATTCAGCACAGGTAGGCATGCCCTTCTTTTTCTTTTTGAAGTGTAATTCGGTCCGCTTTGCTGTTTTCACTAAACGTCTTTTCAAAGACCGTGAGCGATACATTCCTTTCACGTAATCACCTCTATGCCATGTCCAGTGCCTTTCTCAGCACCTGTGTGAAGAACAGACTGCACAGTAAGTACCAGCCCAGCCATCCCAGTGTATCTCCAAAGTAGGGTAGTGTAAAGGGCAGATCGATCACCAGTTCGGATGCTGCAGGCTGCGATCTGACCCATCCGAAGAAGATCACAATAGGGATAAAGGTCAAAAGCATGGGCTTCATCGTCATTCCCATCATTTCGCTCTGCTTTTGCTGAGCTTTCTTCTTCTGAGTTTCCAGTTTTTTCAGCTCTTTCTTGCTCCCTGACTTCTGGGCCTGCATCAACCGCTTGTTGAATTCAGTGACCTCTTCTCTTATTGTCCTCAGTTTTTCCTGGTCTACCAGAACGTACTGGGCAACTACTGAGATCACACCCACAATGATGGCTACAACAAAGACAGCATAAATGCCTGGCCAGTGCCAGATGAATCCCAGTGCTCCATCCAGAAGAGCGTAGAAGTAGCTGACAAACTCTCCTATTAAATCCCAGAATCCTAATATCATGACATCACTCTCCTAAAAAGCCTCTCAATGCAGGGAACATCTCAGACATCTGTTCGCGCATTAGATCCTCATACATTCTGTACACGATACCGACTGTCAGCAGAATTCCTGTTCCCGTTCCCAGTGCATTGGTGAAGTTTGCAAAGGCAGCCAGCAATCCGATGGCAGCACCCCCCATTATCGTCACCTTTGGGATGTACCTGTTCAGGACCTTTTCCACTATTCGGGGATCTCGTCTGAACCCAGGAATCTGCATTCCTGACTGCTGCAATCTCTCTGCCACTGCCTTAGGCCCCATGTTGGTCAGCTCGATCCATAAACTGGCGAACAGAATGCACGCTCCCACCATGATTAAAAGGTATATGACAGCACGTACCGGATCTTCAGCCACTCTGTCCAGTCCTACAGGGGGAGAAAGATAGTACATGAGCCCACTTGTGGCAACATTTCCGTCAAAAGTACCCAGAAAGGTGAGTCCAAACCGACCCACCAGTATTTGAGCCACCAGACTGGCAGAAGCAATCATGGCAGATGCTAGAATCACTGGAATAACAGAAGCGTAAATGAATCTGATGGGATAGCGCCCCCTGACACCCTTGAATTTTCCGTAGGACAGAGGAATCTCAACCCGCATAGTTTCAGCATAGACGACGACGAGAAAGATAATTATAGTGAAGAAGACTTGAATCATGTCTGGTAGCCCTGTCCTTGTCCAGGTAGGTGTTCCTGCAAATATTGATCTGACGAAATCAGGAACAGCACCGACATACTGTCCCGGAAACTCTTCCACTTCGAGAAAGCTGAACATGGTCCAGAATATGTCCTTGGCGACTCCTCCTGCAATGAACAGGGAAATACCTGATCCAAATCCCCATTTGGTTACTACCTCATCCATCAATAAGACGAGAAATGCTCCCAATGCCATCTGCAGCATCAGAAAGACCATCACATTGGTACCTGGTCTTCCAAAAGCGCCACCCCATACGTACAGGGCTGCTTCAAAGAAGCACAGAAAAATGGCCAGCAGTTTCTGGAGACCTTGGAAGAGTGTCTTTCCCTCGTGTGTGGTCAAATCAAAATGAAAGATCTCAGCTCCCTGGAACAGCTGCATGAAAATACCTGCCATGACCACAGGGCCAATACCCAGCGTAATCAGGGTGCCTGCCTCACTGGCGAGCACTGCTTTGAAATACCCAAACTGATCCTGAGCAGTCTGGGTCATACCGTAGAGAGGAATCTCAGCCAGGATGTAGTAGATCACTAAAATGATGGCAGACCAGGTGATCTTTTCTTTGAAGGGAATGTGCCTCTTGGGTATCTCCACCTCAGGAAGCACGTGGAAGACTGGCGTCAGCTTGTCAGCCAGTGACATGGACCTTACCTCCTGCTTTCTCTATCTTTGAAACTGCTGACTCGGAAAATGCGTGAGCTGAAACGTCAAGCTTTCTGGTCACTCTTCCTGTTCCCAAAACTTTTGAAACACCTATTTTCTCCAAATCCATACTGAATACATCCCCCTTTTTCCGTGCCAATCCCTGTTCTACATATGTTGTAATTGCTTCATCCAATTCCTGAACATTTATCACTCCTTTCTCAAGGTTTATTACCACTTTCTGGGGTCTCTTGAACCCTCTCCTGCCAATGTGACCTGGAAAGTTGATCCTCACATAATCTGCCTTCGTTTTCTTGCTTTTTCCACTTCCTGCCAGCCCTCTGCCTCCTCGATGTCCTCCTCCTCTTCTTTTCTTTGGGTTACCTCCTCCACATGTGCGCGAGCCTCTTAATTTCGTGATTTTCCTTCGCTTTCGTATCATTTCATCACCTAGATCATGCGCCTTAAGAGCGTGTTGATTTCACTTTCTCTGTTCCCAAGTGAACCGCCCTGGGAGAAAGCACGCTTCACACTCTTATATCCCTTTCGGGGAGGGTGCAGCCTGAACATTTTCTTGATTCCCAGTTCATCCAGCTCTTTCTCAAAGTTCATCACGCTTGACGTGAATTCACTTATCGTCTGCCCTGTCTTCTCCTTCACGTACTCTTCGGTTAATACGTGGTTTCCTTCCAACCTGGCCCACTTTCTCAACAGCATCTCCAGGACAGGCTCTTCTATCTCTCCGTAGGTGACGTAGTCCTTCACCTTGTTGAGCATGCCCAGATAGGTGGGCCTGTCATCCAAGATGACTGCATGGTGTGGCCTGGTCAGGTTCAGCATGGTCAGTGTATCACTGATTTCTTTCCTCACTTTAGGAATTCCCCGCACTCTGATGACCGCAATTCTTCTCATTATTCCACCTTCCCTGTTACAATCCCAATCTTCTTACTCGCAGATTCCTGGATACTCGTGGTAGTGGTTTCTTTCAATGCTTTGAAGACTGCATTTGCGAAATTCACTGTAGTCTGTGTCTGGCCTTGGGAAGAAGACCACACATCTCTGATCCCTGCGAGCATCAGCACTTTCTTGCCAATCTCACCTATGGCCAGTCCAAGACCTCTCGGTGCAGGCTTCAGGGTTACAGTGACACTGGAGGACTTTCCCATAACCTTGAAGGGAACAGAATGATGCCTTCCACAGGCACACTCCCAGCTGCCGCATCCTCTCCTGATCTCTATCAGGTTCAGTTTAGCATTGTCGAGAGCTTTTCTGATAGCAGGACCCACTTCTGCTGCCTTGGCTTCTCCCAGTCCCACAAATCCATCCTTGTTTCCCACCACTGCAACTACAGTGAACTTCACTCTTCTGCCCGAATCAGTCATTCTCTGTACCATGTTCACATCCAGAATTTCCTGGTAGTCCTTCTCATTCAATTCAGGCATCAGAGTATCGATGATACCGATTTCCATGATCTTGTTCGATGAGCGCAGAACTTCAGAAAGACTGGTTACCTGGCCTTCCTTGACCTTTCTTCCCAGTTCTGTTTTCGGAACCCATTCATTCATTGCACTGCCTCCTCTATATTCTTCATCACTCTGTCAAACAGGGTTTCAACTCCAATGTGAGCTCCTCTCTTCCTCTCTTCCAGAGGGAGAACAGCCTCATCCAGAGGGACATTCAATCCTGCATCTACTGCTCCTGCCAGAGCAGCAAAGACTCTCGAACCTCTGACAATTCTCTGGAGCCCCATGTCAAAGGCTGCTTTCTCAATTCCTGCTTTTCGAGCTCTCAAACCGCACAAATACCCGGTCAGATAGGCTGCAGGAATGTTGGAGGTCGCTCTATCCCATCCAAGCTTTCTCAACTCAGAGGAATGGGAAGAAGCGAGTGTGAAATCGCCTTCTCTTTCTGCCTTTATGACCTGGACAGTCATGTGCTTTAGCGACTTTCTCACTACTAACCTGTTCCAGCCAGAACGCACCAGGGCAAACCGCTGGTGGTAGTCTGTTTTTCCTTCTCTTCTCCTCCTGAAAGGTACTCTGTAGCGAGGTCCATGCGCCATGTTATCGCCTCTTTCTGGTTAAGCCATGCTCTTCTACATAGGTTTCCAGGTGGGCTACACTCCTGAAAGCACCACCCTTTGCCATTCTGTAAAGTTTGCGGTATACATTCCTTTCGATGTGTCTGGTATCTCTCATTTTCCTGAGTTCTCTTCTCAGGGACCTGATTCTCTGCATCCATTTGACTTTTCTGGATAGTCGTGCGTTTGCACTTCCCTTTCTCTTTCCATACCCTTTTCTTCGACCTTTCTTTTTCTGAAGAGCTCTCTTTCTTGCCCGGACCTTCGATGTTGCATTCTCAGGTTTTTTCTTGACCAGCCCGCGATGGACCAGTTTTCGAATATCTTCGCGGGTAATCGCCATACTGATCTCTTCTGCCCTCTCTGTGTTCAGCCACACCCTGTGTACCCCGCAGTTCAGGACTTCTGCTGCTATTCTTTTCTGGACACTCAGATTCATTCTACCACCTCAATGCCCTCCTCTTCTGCCCTGTCCTCCATTTCTTCCTTCTCTTCATCTGGTACCCTGTCTGAGATGTACCACTTCTTGATGTATTTCTTGATAGAGAGGGCGGATTCCAGTTCTTCCATGCTGGAAAGCTTGACGAATTCTATCGAGGGATTTGCCACATACAGGCCTTTTTCTACAGCTCTCTTTACAATGTCCAGTTTCTTTCTGTTTCCTACAGTGGAAGAGACTTTTATGACTAAACCTCTTTCTGTTTTTTCTCTCTTTCTCTTCTTGCCCTTTTTCTCTCCTTCATCTCCTCTTTCTTTCAGCTTCTCTATATCACCCACGTTGTAGACTACAGTCTGGGGCATTCCCCTGGGATGCCAGCCTCGTACCTTTTTCGGCCCCCTGTACCCAACAGTCACCATGAAGGGTTTTGCCT
The DNA here is from genome assembly GCA_964516825.1 of uncultured Thermococci archaeon. Classification (GTDB taxonomy): domain Archaea; phylum Methanobacteriota_B; class Thermococci; order Methanofastidiosales; family SZ-28-30; genus SZ-28-30. The sequence continues at coordinate 2,866 of CAZFAR010000047.1, read as the reverse complement.
TTTCCTTTGCCCGCATCTTGCTTCTTTTTCCTCTTGGCTTTCTCCAGGGAGCTTTCCTGAACCTCTTCAGCTTCCAGTGTTCCTGATGAAGAAACCTGGGTCTTTTCCGATTCATTGACTGCCGTAGCCTTAATAGCCGCTCTTCGCTCATTTCAGTTTCACCCCATCTATCTCGTACAGGTATATACCATCCTGGAACACGCGCGGATCCCTCTTCCTGATGCGTGTGGCCTGTTCCAGGTTGGCTGCTGTCTGGCCTACAGTTTCCTTATCAATGCCTGTGACAGTGATGACATCCCCGCGAACCTGCACCTGTGTATTTCCGACAATTGCAGCATATCGCGGGTATTTTTCGCCTAAAAAGTTATCGATCTTGACCCGATTACCATCTACAGAAACATTCATGGGGAAGTGAGCATAGAATATCTTCAGTCTGTATTCATATCCCCTCTGGACACCATGCAGCATGTTGGAAATCCGGGATCTTACAGTACCCAATATGGCAATATCTTTTTTTCTGGTAGAAGAGGTTGACACAACAGCCATCCTGTCAGAAATACTAATGGTCACAGAAGGTATCTTGAAAGTTCTAGCAATACTTCCCTTCTCTCCCTTTACAGTCAGGATGTTTCCCTCATAACTGACCTTGACTTCATCAGGAATTGGGATCTCAATTTTTTCCATTAAATCACCTAGTATACATATGCGAGCAGCCGGCCACCCATTCCCAGAGACTGTGCTTCCATGTGGTCCATGACGCCTCTGGATGTGGAAACGATCAGAATGCCAAACCCCTTGGCAGGCAAATACCTTCTCTCCCACTTCTCGTACTCGTTGCGTCTCACTGCATGCCTGGGCTTGATCACTCCGCACCTGTTGATTGCTCCCAGAAGCTCTGCCTTGAACCTTCCGTTCTGAGGATCATCAATGTACTCAAATGTACCAATGTAGTTGTGCTTCTGCATCACTCTCAAAACGTTCCCTATAGTCCTAGAGAAGGGCATGATGCAGTGCTGTTTTCGCGCCTTTTCATGCATGTTGATATTGGACAGTGCGTTGGATAAAGGATCGTTCAACATGAAATCACCTATGAATACTTCTTGAATCCAATCTTGGGTGCGAATTCCCTGAAACACTGCCTGCAGATCATCAACCCGTAAGCACGGATGATGGGTCCATGACTGCCACATCTCCTGCACACGCGTGAACCTTTTCCAAACTTCCTTTTCATACAACCCTCACCCCGTACGTTTCTTCAACAAAAGAAATTGCTTCCTCTTTCGAAACATAATCCCGGTGATGTATCGGTCTTCTTTCTCTCTTTCTCTTTCTTACTCTGAATCCGCATCTCTCCAGAGCAACTGCCACATCCATGCCGAAAATACCTGTGTGGGGATCGTACTTCACCCCTGGCAGATCGATGTGCTCTTTGATCCCAAAAGCGAAATTTCCCTTTTGATCAAAGTTTCTGTGGTGCAGTCGCTTTTCCACAGCATCCAGAGCTCTTTCCAGGAAAGTACGAGCCTTTTTCCTTCTCAAGGTAACTTTAAGCCCGATTGGTTCTCCTTTCCGAATACCGAAATCTCTGTTGGTCCTTTTTGCTTTAGTTCGCACTGGTTTCTGTTCGGTGAGCTGCTGCAGCAACTTCTCTGCCTTTTCAAGGCTCTCTCCTGACTCACCCACACCCATGTTGACGACCACTTTCTCAATTCTGGGTATTCGCATGATGTTCATCTAACCACCTGGCAGAGATATGGAGCTCTCTTTTTTCCCGATGACGAAGACATAATCTCTCAAAGTTCTCACCTTCTCTTCTCCATCAATTTCTACCATGCTCTCCTGTATACTGGCGATATTGCCTGCCTTGGATACGTTTCTCCCTCCTGTTATCATGGCAAAGGTTCCTTCGGCAAAGGGGAAGTATTCCAGGATTTTTTTCGAGTCAAAGTCGTAAAGCAGGGTCCCGTGGGTGGCATAGCTCATTTTCTGATCCACTAGTAATGTACTACCATCATGGAGCCTCAGCTGAGTCTTTCCCCCCTTCACTAGATGCTTTCTAGTGATCTTTAGCAGTCTGAAATGCTTCTCCACTTCTGTTACAGGATGTATGATCAGGTTCCCCTTCTTGTTGGGCAGCACTCTGTAGCACTTTCCGGTCACTGGTATGTCCACCACATCCATGATTCCAACGGGAAACTTGAAATCGCATCGCACAGCACCATTGATTTTCACCTTCCTTTCGTTGAGGATTCGTTTTGCTTCTCGCAATGTGTGAGCATATCCTAGATAATTCCTTACAATGAAGGCCAAAGGAATTGCTTCCTTACTGTGGGGGCCAGGATGTGGATTGATAGTCCATTTTTTCTCTTTTCTGGCTATCCTCCATAATTTTGTAGTTTTCGATCTCTTCAGTCCTCTTTTTTGACCTTTCCGTGCCATAGTTACACCCTTCTCTCTATGATTCTGGAACGCCTGTCGTCCTTCAAGTTCAGGTCCGTGATCACCACATTGGAGGGATGTACAGGATAGAACCGTTCAGTACCGTCAGTTTTTTCTATAGTGACACCATTAATATAGAGGCGCATCTTCTTCAGGTCTACCTTCGTTACTTCTCCCTCAGTGTAAGCGAAATCTCCGCGCAGAATTAAGACCTTGTCCTTGGCTTTCACAGGCATCCTCTTGATCCCGTGCTTGTCCTGGAGATTCTTTGAAAGGGGAGCAGTCATCATCTTCTGTCTTCGATGTAAGGGAGCAGTATACAGCAATTTCCTCTGTTTCCGCGGATGCTTTGACTTCACCCTTCTAGATTTTCTCGTTTTCATTCACACCACAATCCTTGTAGCACTCGAGAGCCTGACCCATTTTT
>CAZFAR010000046.1:0-13313 GCA_964516825.1 uncultured Thermococci archaeon | reverse complement strand
GAGCCAACCTGAAAAAACACGGGGAGAAGCCTTGTCTGAAAATGCAGTCAAAATGAAACCTGAAACAGATTCCTTTCCCCCTGTTCTCCATTCTGATGAGTGGGAACCTCCCACACCTGTAGAGTACCCTATAAATACCACTGGTGGGGAGGACTCACCCTTTATACTGCGGGATGGAAATACGCTCTTCTTCTTTTTTACTCCAGACGTCACTATTCCAGCCCATGAGCAGCTTACAGATGGCGTCACCGGCATATATGTATCGTACAAAGAAGGTGGTAAGTGGAGCACTCCACAGCGAGTAATCCTCAATGACCCAGGTAACCTTTCTCTGGAAGGGTGTCCCTTCTTCCAGGGTAATACACTTTGGTTCTGTTCAGTCCGTAAGGGAGGCTGTAGGGACATTAACATATATACTGCTGAGTTCAAGGATGGAAAATGGGTAAACTGGAAAAATGCAGGCGAAAAGCTGAATTGTGAGTATGAGATAGGAGAACTCCACATATCTTCTGATCAGAACGAGCTGTACTTCCACTCCTCCAGGTCAGGTGGTAAGGGACAGTTCGATATCTGGGTCACCAGAAAGGTGGATGGGGAATGGCAGATGCCAGTTAACGTAGAAGTTGTCAATACACCAGAAAATGAGGGATGGCCATTCCTGACAGAAGATGGTAGTGAACTCTGGTTTACCAGAACCTATGAAGGTACACCAGGTATCTTCAGATCAAGAAAGGTCCATGGGAAATGGGGCGAGCCCGAGCTCATCATATCCCAGTTTGCAGGAGAGCCGTCTCTTGACAGTGTAGGGAACATCTATTTTGTTCATCATTTCTTTGAAGATGGCAAAATGATTGAAGCTGATATCTATGTATGTTATAAGAAACAGAGCTATATCAATATCATTTCAATCATCTAAGGTAAGCATTTAGTTTTCTGAAGTGAATCTCTAACAGTTGACTTTTTCATTGATGACCAAAAGCTTCTATGCGTTGTTGTTCATCTCATTTCTTTTTTTTATAAATTCGCACCCTTTTTTCAGTTACAACTGTGAAATTATTAGCAAGCTCTTCAGAATATAGTTCCAGTACTCGTTTCAGCACAACGACTTTATTCTTGGATCGTTCATCTCCCAATCGTAAGAGTATCACGCCCTTGTGCGGCTTTCTCATCCGAAACACGAGCTCTCCAAAATCCTTGTCATTTGTAATCAAGATATAATTCCCACGATATGCTTTTTCGATAATACTCTCATCATCCAGTCCTTGTGTTTCATCATAAACAGAAGATACAACATGATCCAGCTCTCTTAATGCTTGGGCAACTAATGGACCTGTGCATTCATCAACAAGAAATCGCATGTCTAGACCGCCTCTTCCAGAGGCATGAATGTAGTACTCTCTAATGTTTCTGATGCATACAGCAAACATGCCAGTACATCCTCTTTGGTGAGTCCCTGATATTCAGAAAGAATTTCATCGATAGTCGCTCCGTGTGCTAGTAGATTCAGAATGTACTGCACTGTCAGTCTTGTACCTCTAATGACTGGCTTACCTGCCATGATTTTGGGATTCAGTTCTATACGACTAAGTAATTTGTTCTGTTTCATCTTGATCTCCTAATATGTGTACTTCTTTCTCCTATATAAAGGCAAGGGTGGATAATGGATGGATCCTCCTTTTTCTTTTCTTATGATACTGCTGAGGATGAGTTTCGTAGTCATCTTTTTCTCTCTCAGTATTTGAAGTTGTGAGAACCAATGAATCAACCTAAAAAACAATCATACCAAATGATGCCTTAATTGAGCTCAGACGAATCTTCTGTTCACAGCAATTACTGCAGATACTTGTTACACGTGTAACACCTGGATTTTCATCTAAGAAATGAAGCAGCTTTTTTGAATCCAATTAGTTCTTCTAGGAATTTCTTTCGATTCTTGTTCTTGTTTCTTTGCTAATCGTATTTTCTGGAGCTCAGCATTTTCCTCTTGGTCCACGCAGATACACAAATACAACTAATGACGGGCTTTGTCAGTACCAGCAAAACATCTTTGAAAAACCTTTTGTCTCCCAGCCATCTAACTGCTAATGGACTCAAGTGATAGTAGAGCGCAACAAACCTTGAGAGCAGGGCTGAATCCAAGAGGATGTTGTCTCGAAAACGCTTCAATACTGCAACCTCTTCACTGGCAGGACCATAGAGACAAGTTGCCAGAAAACAGTAGGGATTGGAAATTCTCAGATAACGGTTTACTGTACAATTCTGAATGAGTGTTAGTTTGTCCTTCACATAGGAAAACACTGCTATGTCCCTGGCCCGTAGTTCAAAGTCTTCATAGCCTGTAATATCGAACTCAATCATGCCCTCACTGCCAGACAAATCATAGTAACGAACTAAGAAACGCCTCTTGTTCTCCTTTCTTGAGCCACGGCTTCGCTTGGCCCTAATCTTGACGATCCGACTTCTAAAGACTTGATGACATCTCGTGCATCGGAAATTGTGTTCTGACCTAGATGTTGTAATCTCATAAGGATACTGAGATTTACATTTTGGACAGATAATACTAATTCTGGTCATTCTCGTTCCCTCTTTGTATTTCCTTAGAGTCATAGCATGAGCATAAGTACCAACTAATGTATCACCTGTCTTTTTGGATTTTCCACCTTCTTAAGTCTTTGCCTTTTGCCTTTTGTCTCTATCTCATTTCTTTGTAATGATTATCCAATGAACTTGATTTTCATTTGTGCCCAGATTGAACTTTTTTCACTACTGCATTCTCCAAATCCAGAGTCTTCCATTCGATTTCAAACCCTATCTTCCCCAGTACAGTCTCATTCAAGCCATAATCATCTAGAACTTCTTTCACAAAAGATAACCGCTTATCCTCCAGATTCTCTATTTTCTGCCCAATCTCCTGCAGTACTGAGTTCTTCACAAAATAATCACCTACAATTAACCCTGTATCATTGCTCTTCAATGTTTCCCTCACTGTTTCCACTCCTACATTGTGAGTCTGTGCCAAAACCACTAAAGGTGTAACATTCTTTCCTAAATCTATGTCTCTCTCTGAAAGCTTGTCTTTTTCTTCTTTTAACTGTTCCTGTTCGATCTTCTTGACCCTTTCCAGTACAGGTTTCATGGGGACTTCTTTTTCATAGAAGATCACATCAACATTCTCCTTCTGAAAATCCTTTCTCGTACACTGCAATTCCCTGTCAACACATAATAAGATCTTCTCCTCCAGATGCTGTATCTTCTCGATCTTTTTCTCTACATACTCTGGCGTCCAGAATCCCACGATCTCAATGTACAGCTTTCTTCCCCTTCTCTCTACGCTGAAATCCGGAATCATTACAGACGGCCCAGCTTTCAAAATGGTCGGTTCTCTCTTGACTTCCCAATCTCTTCGTAAAGATGAAAACCGTCTCACAAAGGATTCCTCAACAGTACTGTCAAAACTCTCGGTATCCTCTGTTACATCAGGGAAAAGCTCTCTCTTTGAATCAGATAGCTCAAAGATGTATATGCGAGGTTCTCCAGCCACTGTAGTCTCTATCTGCGCCTTGACCTTCCAGGAGGGTGCTTTCATGATTTTGGGTATTAATCTGGCCAGAGAAGTTCCATATTTTTTCGTCTTCCTGAAAAGAGAGGCAGGTCCTGTAACTTTTGTCACAAATGTCTCGTCTTCTGATTGTATCTCGTACATGAGCCCCAGATACTTTATCATTCTGAAGATCTCCTGGTAGTTTCCTGAGGTGGCAAACTCCAAAGATAATGCGTCAAAGAGCAAGGTCTGCGTCAACGACACATTGTACCATTTCACCAGATCAGAAGCTGAAATCTCATCAACAGAAGAGACTCTCTGATATTCCTCACGATCTGCCCAGAAAGAGGTCTCAATATCATCTGCAGAGACGCAAAACTCCAGGGAAGCCTCTTGCAGTAGCTGATCTCTCTCTTTACCAGTGACATATCCCTTCCCATATAAATACCGCCTCACTATTTTGGGGTCCACGCTGTACGATTCTTCGAATTGGGTTCTTCTCCTCATGAGTTCTGACAGTCCTCTCACTACCCTGAAATTGCTGTGCGTCTCAAACGCCAGGGTCTCTGCATCAATTTCCCCCTTCACCTTCTCCTTTTCGTAGACTTCAATAATTCTTTGAGCCAGCACAGTTTCCTCTGGGTGAATATACACGGGAGTGATATAAGGTCTCCTTTTCCGGGTCACGAGCAGTTCTCTGGAAAGCATGCAATCACTCCTTTCGGGACCTTCTGGCAGACGTCTGTATCTCAGCAGTCCCTCTGGATATGACCTCGTATAGAATGGCTTTCTTCTCCGTAGGTCTCAGAATTCTTCCTAGCCTCTGGGTGTACTCCCTGACACTGCCTGTACCGCTCAGAATAATGCCGATGTTAGCTTCTGGCACATCGATTCCTTCATCCAGGACCTGTGAGCTCACGATAGCAGTGTATGCACCTGTTCTGAATTTTTTGAGAACCTCTATTCTCTCATTCTTGTCTGATTTATGCGTTATGCATGGAATGAAGAATCGCTTGGATATGTAGTACACCAGATCATTGTACCGGGTAAAGATGATGATCCTGTCTTTTCTGTGCAATTCCAACAGTTTTTGGAGCTCTTCGATTTTTGACTGTGAGTTGTACGCAATTCTTCTGGCTTCATTTCTTGCCTTTACTGCTCTCCAGGCGCGAGGATCGTATCCGCTTCGGTAGACAACTTTCTGAAAGTCTTCAGGTCCTCTCATGCAGATGTGGTTCGTTCTCAGATAGTTCTTGAATATCTTGATATTTTCTGCGTATCTTTCCTGTTCTTCAGGCAACATTTCTACCCTGATCTTTCTTATTTCGTATTCTGAGAGATGATCTCCTGCCAATTCTTGTGTCTTTACCTCGTAGACCTTTCCTCCTACCAGCCGGGGAAGCATGGAGTGAAGTCCATCCTCTCTCTCAAAGGTAGCAGTCAGCCCCATGCGATAGGGAGCTGCACACAGCTCAGCAATGTGTCTGTACCCCTCTGAAGGGAGATGATGAACCTCATCAAAGATTAGAAACTTGAACATGTTTCCCAGGTTTTCCACATTGAGGTAGGCAGAATCGTAGGTAGAAATGGTGATAGCTTTCAGCATCTTCTTTCTTCCCGTATATTCTCCTGTTTCCATTTCAGGTTCATGCGACTGATATTTGCTTACAGTTTCTCTCCATTGGTCTACGAGGTCTAATGTGGGAACTACAATTAAGGTTGAACAGTTCAAAGCTTCTACAGCCTTCAAAGCTACAAATGTCTTTCCTGCTCCTGTAGGTAAGACGATGACACCTCTCCTATCTCTTAGCCACAATGATAGGGCATCCTTCTGGTAATCTCGTAATTCTAGCGAGAAGTGGAGTTCTGGACAGGGAATCAAATGCAGGACATCGTCGATGTAATCAATGGCGGATTCTTTCAGGTATTTAATGATCTCCCGATAGTACAAAGCTTGAGCTCTGTAACTGCAAGATCTCTCATCCCATGTTGTATGAGGGACCTGGTATTCACCTTCTATCTGAATCGTCCCTTTGTAGAATTGAAGGAGCATTACGTTTCTTTTGCAGTGTTCTTTAAATCCTTTTGGTTTTTCTGTTTCTGTGGCACTCATCAAAACGTCTAAATCAACTCAGTCTATTGCAGCAATGTCAAATTTAGTAGAATAAGAGAAAATGATGCCACTATGTTACACGTGTAACAAATCCGAGAACACTGGAGAATCCTGTTTTCAAAAAGTTTAAATATCCTCTCTGTCAGAAAGCGGTTGTGATACTATGGAAAGGAAGAGCGTTGTATCCATTGGAGGAATTGCATTAATTGCTGTTGGGATAGGTCTTTTTTTCATGAGTTCACTCAATGAAGCTGAGACTGGTGATTGGCCCATGTTCAGATTTGACCTTTATCATACCGGGTACAGCAAGTGTGAACTTCCTGATGAGCTGGATTTGCTCTGGATGTATGAGACGGGTGATAAAATAGATTCATCTCCTGCTGTAGTTGATAAGAACGTCTACATAGGTTCTGACGACGGCTGTGTGTACTGTCTTGCAGCAGATACAGGGGAATTATTATGGAAATATGAGACAGGTGACAGCGTTGGATCATCTCCTGCTTTTTCTGACGGAAAGGTATACATAGGTTCTGATGATCACTGTGTGTACTGTCTTGCAGCAGATACAGGGGAATTATTATGGAAATATGAGACAGGTGACAGCGTTGGATCATCTCCTGCTGTTTCTAACGGAAAGGTCTATATTGGGTCAGGTGACCATTGTATCTACTGTCTTGCAGCAGATACAGGGGAATTAGTCTGGAAATATGATACGGGAGTGTGGGTAGAGTCATCTCCTGCTGTTGTTGATGGGAATGTGTACATTGGATCTCGTTCTGTCCTCCTTTACTGTCTCACAGCAGATACAGGAGAGATCGTATGGTCGTATGACATGGGGCAGCATTACATCCGTGTGCACTCATCCCCTACCGTGTATGATGGAAAGGTTTATTTTGGATCATATGTCATTCCCTGCTGTAATTCCTATTTCTACTGTCTTTCGAAAGATATGGGAGAGATCGTCTGGATTTATGAGGTCAGTGAAGAAATGCTGTACGGTTCTCCTGCTGTTGCTGATGGAAACTTGTATTTTGGGTCTGGTGATAACTGTGTGTACTGTTTCAGAGCAGGTACAGGGATACTGGCATGGAAGTATGAAACAGGCGATGATGTTGGATCATCTCCGGCTGTTTCTGACGGAAAAGTGTATATCGGATCCTATGATCATTACATCTACTGTTTTGCATCCGAAACAGGGAAGTTGCAGTGGAAGTATGAGACAGGAGGTCAAATAGTGAAATCATCTCCTGCAGTAGCTGACAAGAAAGTTTTCATAGGTTCTCATGATGGTTGTGTCTACTGCTTTGGAAGAAAGGAGAAGATTCCTTCATATCTTTTGACTGCACAATTCTGGTCAGGAGTTTTTGTATGCCTTGGAGTCCTGATATTCGTAGGTTCAATCGTAGCAGATCGAAAAAAATGAGAAAAGAGACCGATTTTCCTGTTTGCGATTATTCCTGTATCCTTCAGAGGATCATCTCCTTCTCATCCATTCATTGATTCCTAAACCACTGCCTAGGCCACCAAGATGGACAATAAGTAACTTGAACACTTCCTTGTATAGTTCTACATCTTTGTAAACCAAGAAAACAGCCAAGAAAACAATGAGACCTACGAGAAGCAGCACATTGCCAAAAGTATATCTTCTTGAGGATTTGGCATTTTCGAAAGGTCTTTCTTCATCTTTTTCTGCAACTTCGAGTATCTTGGAAATATGATGTTCCAGCAAAACTCAGGCCGTACATTCATACAAATGTTACACGTGTAACAGGAATAGCTGAAATGGGATTGAAAAGCTGAAATTGACTTCTATTTCACTTCAAGAATGAATTGCACGTGTAGCAATAGATGTTACATGTGTAACGTAACAAGTAAAAGAACTGAACTGATCAGAATGTCAACAGCAAATGAACAGATTAAAATACAGATTCAAGATCAAGAAACAACCATTATCTTCGACGTCAAGAGAGGAACTGCATAGACACCCTCACGGGTGCACTCCTCCTCTGTGCCCACCAATTCAACTTCTCTCAACAATTCAAAGCCATTTCCTTGGACATGCAGATTCCTGCAGTAGAACTGGATTTCTCCATTTTCAATGTAGAATCCTTCACCACGCCCATTGAAATAACCTGAGGAAGGGTCTACATCTCCTGTAAAGTCTTTCAATAAGATTCCCTTACCCACATTCTCTACGAGACTGTCTAGAGAATGCTTTCCCGGCTTGACAATGAGGTTTGTATAATCTATATAAGGCTCTCTAGTAGCAGTTCGGATAGCATTTCCCGTTGAGACTGCACCATATTTGTTGGCAGTATACTCGGAATGGAGAACATTCAAGAAGATCCCCTTTCTGATGAGCTCAGTCCTCTGCATAGGATTTCCCTCGCCATCGAAGGGGGCAGACCGCACCCCCTCAGGGCGTAATCCATCATCTGTAATGGTCAATTCTCGTGACAATACCTCCTCTCCTTTTTGAGTGAATTGACTTTTCCGGGAATGGAAGTTCTCTCCTTGAACTGCCCACTTCGCACATGCCATCAGAGTGTACTCCAGAGCTTCCGGCAGAAGAATGGCCTCACCAGTAAATGTGCGGCCAATCCTGGAGGATTCTTTCATTTTCAACAATTCTTCTGCAGTTCTTGTTGCTAGTTTCTCTACATTCTTATCCAATTTGCGTGAATGCCACTCAGATGTAGCTTTTCTTCTCCCATATCCGCATGAGAAAGTGATATCTATCCCAGTATCTTCGTAGAACCCTTCAACACCATGAGTATTTGCAATAGCAGTCTTATCCAATCTGGTGATAAGAGTGCAGTCTGCATAGCATTTCTCACCTGGTGCACTGACCAGAGTCTCTACCACATCCATGAGCTCTCCTTCTGAAATTTCTGCCAGATTCCTGTCGAATATACCTTCAGGTGCAATCACTGGTTTGGGATAGGGTAGATGGCTCCATGAAGGGTCTGGTACTGCATTTCTTGACAGAAGAAGAGATGCTTTTTCTATATCCTCTAGGGGACACATTGGTAAGGTTCCGGCAGCGAATCCTTTCTTTTTCTCTATTACTGTTCTCAGTCCAATGCAGATATCCTTCTTCTTCCTCCTGTTCCAGATACCTTCTCGTACTGATATAACCCACTCTGTACTGTTCTGTATATAACCTTCAGCCTCAGAAGCACCCCTTCTCTCTAGATCCTTTACCGCTTTCAGAGCAGTCTCGATCATGATGGACCTCCCATGTATAATTCTCCTGTAATAGCAGGGCCGCCCTGTCCCACGAAGGCACTTCCACCCTTTCCACACATGGATGGAGTCATGACAAAGGTTTTTTCATTCCCTACCATTCCAATTTTCTGGAGGATTTTCAAAGCATCTCCCATGACTACTGGTCCTCTGTAGAACTCATTCCTGAGCTCTCCTTTTTTTATTCTTTGTGCCAGAGTGGTAATGATCATGAATGATCCATCAGGGTTTGCTGTTCCTCCCTCGTTCCCCTGGACATAGAGTCCATCACCTACATCTTCTAGTAGCTCATCAAAAGACGCATCTCCAGGTACTAGAAAGGTATTGGTCATCCTCACCTGGGGTTCTCTGGAGTACAGCCAGGCACGCGCATTTCCTGTGGGATCACTTTCATTTTGAGAGGCAGTCTCACGGGAGTGGAGGAAGTTTTCAAAAGTGCCTTTTTCAATGAGTGTGGTATTTTCTGCAGGAACTCCTTCATCATCAACTTCTATCGTGCCAAAGCAACCCTTAAGAGTAGCATCATCTCTCACTGTTACGAGAGAGGAGACAATTTTCTTTTTCAACCTGCCTGAGAGAAAAGAACCCCTTCCTGAAATATCTGCTTCTGCAGCGTGACCCAATGCTTCGTGGATCACCAATCCTACTACCTCCCCTCCCAGGAGGACTTTCCCCTCACCAGAAGGTGGATTCCTGCCTTTCAGGCGCAGTAAAGCAGTTTTGGCTGCCTTCTCTGCTGTCTCTGCAACCTGATTTCTAAGGATTGGGAGTCTGTATCCTCCTCCAGCTACTTCAGCGTAATAACACATCTTGCTGCCAGATTTTGCTACTAATGTAATATTTGCCAGAATTCTGGGTTCAAAAGTCTCAACAGATACGCCATCAGATGTTGCAACAATCTTCTGGTCATCAATGGAGAGGACCCCAATGTTGCTGGAGATGATGGAGGGTAAGCTCTTTATTGTGTCATGTGCTTCTCTTGCCATCTCAAAGAATTCCTCTATTGTCTGGAGGGTTGGCCCTTCTTGTTTATGTTTGAGAGTATATGGAGAAATCCCAGGAATAGTTATAGTACCGGGCTTATACTGTGCAAGTCTTTCAGATGTAGAAATGATGTCTGCGATGTCCTGAACATCTGTAGAGGAAGCGAATCCCCATGATCCTCCTATTAGACTTCTGCACCCTATTCCTGAAAGAACGATCTGAGAAGATGTACCAGGGTCTCCATCAACGAGAGTGGCCTGCAGCTGCTCTCGCCTCATCCATCGTAGAATACACAGATCTGCTTTCGATTTTTCGATTCCTTTCTCTAGTAGGTCTGTAATACGTTCAGGCTGCATGGTTTCACCTTTCTGTGATGGAAGATTCTTCTGAGAGACGATTCAGACATGAGTGGAGTTATTCCTGATATTTCTTTTCTATGTCTTTCATCTCTTATTGTGAGAAGAGTCTTTATAACCCTTTAGAACTACTTGTATGATGAGTGATCGGAAAACCCATTCTTGTTACACGTGTAACATCTTGGCTACTCTCTCAGACTTCTATCCACCTGAAATGACAGGCATCAATGTAACATTATCTTCATTTTTCACTACAGATTGTTCTGATCCAGGCCTATTATTGACAATGACAATGATGTTCCTTTCATGTAAGGAAAAGGGAAGAATTTCCCTCAACTGGACAGGAGCCTCTATTTCAATGTCCATTTCTCTCTTTCCTGACAGTGAGGCTATCCATCCAAGGAATTTTATTTTCATGGATTCAGGGCTGCAGATGCATCAGACAATCCCAGATTCTCCAATGTCTTATTCGTGGGAATTCCATTCGAATCCCAGCCTCTCATTTCGTAGTACCAGCTCAGCATCTTTTCATATCCTGCACGATCCACCTTTGTTCCTTTCATGGGGCCCTTGGTCAGGGGTTCAGTAAACCATCTCTCAGGAGGCATGTCCCAGGATCGACCAAAGTCTGGATACTCTCTCTTCCAGAAGCACCTGATCAAAGCACAGATTCTGTCACCAACAGTCAACAACTGCTGATGTGTGAATTCTTCTCCTGTAGCAGCTTTCAGAAATCTGGGATACCATTCCAGGGAGAATCCTACTTCAATCCAGGGCAATCGACAGGCCACTAGACTCTCGAAGACTCCTCCTCTTATCTGCTGCAGCTCAATCAACTTGGCCACTTTCTCTCTGGAGTATGCTGATCGGTCAGTAGCAATCTCCCAGGAAATCAGCCAGGCATCCTTGTGGTGGGCTCCAATTGAGGAGGTAGCAAAGGCCAAAGCCATACCGGGAGCTGCATGGCAGTCGTAAGCAGAACATTCCAACCCTTTGCAGTGCATGGCCCATTTTGTACTCTCCTTGCCAATTTTTGCAGCCAGATATCTTACCCCCTCTGCCAATGAATTGCCAAAGTCCTGTCTGAAGGCTATCTTCTCCAAGAGAGCACGTGCATCATCTAAGGACCCCCACTGGTACGTATCAGGGAGTAACTTCTTTTCAGAAGCTTCCATGACAAATCCAATGATGTTCCCTGCAGATATAGTATCCAGTCCCCACTCATCTGCCTGCCTGTTCAGGAGTGCCACCTTTTCCAGATCTCCTAGGCCAATGTTGGAGCCCAGAAGTCCAACGTTCTCGTAGTCAAGTTCTGCCTCCTCACCCTTTATATCTCGTACCACATTCCCGCACTGCATATTACAGTTGGGGCAGCCTCTCCTCGCAACTTTCAACTCTTCCATTCGGTAACCATCAATACCTTTCGCTTCATCGAAGACTCCTTCTCTGAAGTTGTACGTCGGTAAGCAGCTGCTCTCGTTAGCCCATTCTAAAGCCATCATAGTGCCCTGCCTTATCCAGAAATCGTAGCTTTCTTTGTTTTTGATGTCGTTGTATCCTTCTCTTCCCAGCTTTTTCAGACCATCCGGATCTGAAAGAGGTATGTCCTTTGTTCCCTTAATGACTACTGCCTTCACGTGCTTTGAACCCATGACAGCTCCCATACCAGGCCTTCCGCCAGCTCTCCCTTTTTGCGATAGTACAGGAGCAATCTTGACGAGATTTTCTCCTGCCTGCCCGATAACAAGGACTCCTGCTGCTTTCCCATGCGTTTTGATGAGCTCATCTTCTGCTTCAAAAGTTCCAATACCCCACAGGTCACTGGCATCTAGAATTTCCACTTTTTCATTTTCAATATAGATGTAACAGGGGTTATCAGCTTTCCCATCAATGATAATGGCATCGTAACCTGCCTGTCTTAAATTGGCTGCTGCTCTGGTTCCCAGGTTTCCATCACCATATCCTCCAGTTAATGGGCTTTTGGCTGCTACCACGATTTTTCCGCTGCTGGCTACAGGTAGTCCGGTCAGGGGGCCTGCGGCAAAGATCAGTTTGTTCTGTGCAGAGAGAGGATCTACACCTTTTGGGAGTTCATCCCACAGAACCTTGATAGCAAACCCTCTTCCTCCCAGAAATTTGAGAGCGAAATCTTTACTGTAGGATTGTACTGAAGACTTTTTCTTGGTCACATCCACTCTCAGGATTTGGCCATTCCATCCATGCATGTAATCACCATTGCGAGTATCAGTACAGAGTATTAAATGGTTTTCGTAAGATGTTCACTTCTATCTGTAAGTTTGGCTGATAGCAGGCCGATCACTGGATGAAACTATCTGGAAGAACCTAGCCGCTTACAGGCTCCGTTGTCTCCTACCCCGGAATCAACGTGCAAACCTATTTAACGAACCTATGCCAAAAAGATGAATGGTGACAGAATGAGTACTACCTATGAAAAAATAGAGAAATTGGAGTCAGCATTACAAGTTCTCAGGGCAGATCTGCTCAGGATGAGAAAGGATCTCATTGAGGTAAAAAGAGAATTTTTCAGCGAAAAGGATTTCGAGAAATTAATTAGTGAAGCTTCGAACCTCATTAGTGATGGAGAAGATGTTGATCCTACAGTATTGATCAGAAGAATGAGGGATAAAGACCATGATTGGTGAAAAAGAAAGGAATTCTTTATGTCGAAGGAAGTATTCTTTGAAGAATACTGCAATTTGTTGTTGATAAAAAAAGGATGAAGCCGAGGGAGGGTGCCCAGCAACTTGTTTAGATCCCTTCTCTGCAGCCAGATCCAAATATAACCTCTGCATTTTACATTATATCCCGTATTTATAAATCTTTTGCCAAATGAATATGTCTGGTGAGTCAGTGTTTGAGCCGTTAAGGAATCCCAACAATGTAACTTGGAAGGCATGATGTGGAATCCCATGATTTCCAATTCAGTCCCAATACTTCGTTCTAAATAAGCGAGTAATGGCAATAGAAATTGTGAGTAATGGCAATAGACATAGTCATTGGGAGCATCATCATCCATTCGCACTCTATTTGAATTCAAGTCATAGGTGAAATC
>CAZFAR010000045.1:0-13378 GCA_964516825.1 uncultured Thermococci archaeon | reverse complement strand
TATTTTTACATTCAGATTATCAACACGGCCGTCTGAATATCCGATCATAGTTGTGTGAATGTCTTCTGCTCTCAACTCTGTGTACTCAGCACCTTGCTGTTCACCTGCGCCAATTCCTTTCTCCAGCATTTCAAACATGATAACCTTTATTAGTATCCTTTCAAAAATCTATCGGTGAACTCATGGGTTTCACAGAAAAACTTGCAGGAATGCTCAAAAAGAAAGGTGCCCGAACAAGAGAGCCAATCCCATTGAAGAGTTTGAATTCCTTCATAAACCAGGAGATCTCCGAAGAAGAGAGAAGAATAGCTGAAGAGTGTTCCGGATTTGTGGAAGCCATTAACGATGGCATGAAGGAGCTCTCAGATTTTCTGGAAAAATTAAGAGAAATGGAAAGAGAGGAAATGTTCAAGAAGCTGGACATGATCGTCAGGAATTCTCAGAAGCGATTTGCAGACTCTTTGGGCAATGTCATCAAGAGGGTGCATCTCGATACTCGTGACTATGAGGGATTGACAAAGTTTCATAATCACGTGACAGATGCGTTGGAGCAGATGGCGAAATTGACCAGAATGCATGGACGCTACCTTTACATGGCCTTTGACAAAGAGATGAAGACTTTTTCAAAGACAGTAAAGACAATTACAATCTACAACAACTTTCTTGGAAAAACGCTCCATTCCGAAGGAAATATCATTGCGCAGCTCATTTCAATTCAGAAAATGTTCTCTGAAATGGAAAAAATGAAAGTGGAAATGGCAACAGCAGATAAAGAAAGACTGAAAATTGAAGAAAACATAGGAGAGCTTGAAGAGGATATCTTGAAATTCAGGAAAAACCTGGATACGCTGCAATCCAGTGAAGAATACGAAAGCCTCGTCAGAACAAAACGGCAGCATGAGTTGCTTGTGAGCGATTTGAAATCAATAGAAGGGGAAATCTACAATGTACTGCATCCTCTCGACAGGGACTTTCGCAAGTTCAAGAAACAGGTAGAACTGGGAAACTTCCCCTTTGATGTGAGACTGCTTGAGAAGTATGAGCAGTTAACAGAACAGTTTCTGAGAGAGGAGGAAGGATACCCCCACCTGAAGAAGATTGCTGAAAAGATGCGGGAAGCTCTGCAGAATCAGGTCATCAAAGAAAAGGGTCATGAGAAAGATAAGGTCATAGATATCCTGGAATTCATTCTGAAAGATGGGCTCCTGGAATTACAGCGGAGGTACCATGCAGTAGAGGCCCAGTTAGATTCTGAACCTGAGAAGAGCGATATTTTCCAGAAAATGGAAGCAGTGAAAAAAGAAGTGGAAGAGAAGACTCACAGAATTGTGGATCTGAAAGCTAAGGAAAAAGACTTTAATTCAAGGAAAAAGGATGCAGAAGAAAGTATTCAAAGAATGGAAGAGAAAATAAGGGAAAAATGTGAAGACATTGGAATTCTGGTGGAGTAGCCACTGTTTTAGGATGGTGGAAGAACATTATCATTGCCGAGAATGGCGGAAAAAAGATTCAGCACGTGAAGAAAAAGTCCTAAAAATTAAGATCTGTTACGCATCAGAGACTGAAGAAGGAAGCAAGCAAGACATTGTAGAAGACGAGCACTCCCACTGAAGGCAGAAATCGCTTGTACACTTCAAAAAGACTGCAATTAAAATACTCCTTGGTAACGATCAGACACAGATGCAGAGGACTTGCCAGATACCCGGTAAATGCAGATGTATACATGATAGCAGCAAAAAGCGGGGGTGAAAGAGAAGACAGGGGCTCAAGCAGAGGAAAGCACACCCCAATTGAGAGGATAGCTAACCCGGTGAATAGACTGATAACCATGGGAAGGCCTACCATCAAGAGGACAACAGGACTCCCTTCCAGGACTACCATGACATCTGTCACAATAGTGGAGTTGTTGATAACCTGTCTGAAGAACATGATCCCTATGATGGCAGATGCCATCTCCCAGGAAAAGCCTTCTCTTACCATGCGCACAGCTTCAGAAAGTGAGGTTCTGCTCTCTACAAAAAGAAGGATAATACCTACAAACAGTCCTACAACAAACCCTATACTGAAAAAAATGTTCAGGACAATCACTATGATGATGGGTGATAATCCATACAAAGCGCGCAACAGATTACCTGATCCCTTTTTCTGTTCCTGAACCTGTATAGGTCTCAACCCTACAAAGTATCCTACTGCTATTGAAACCAGAAACAGAGGAATCAATCGCACAATGACAGAGTAGATCGATGTTCCAGCCAGGCCTGCAAGAAGAATGATCATTGCACTCAGGGGGAAGATCATCAGCAGAGTGTGGCGAAACCAGATATTGATAAAGGTCTTATGTTCAGGAGAGAGTCCCAGCCTGTTAGCTTCAGGTTCGATAACAGGAGCAGACATGAGAGCACCTCCAGGTATCGGAAGCATGCCAAAGGCAGCAGGCAATGCTGCTAACACTGTCTTTTCTCCAAAGAGCTTCCTTAATTCTTCAATAGTGATGTTGATCTGGCCCGTTTTCCTGAAGCTGTAGCCCATAATACCTATCAGAATGATGATGGCAGTCAAATTCAGAGTTTCTCTGTCTCTCAGAGTCTCTACAGCACTGTTCAAGAATCTCTCAATTCCAAATCCGCAGAAGATGCCAATAATGAATGCTCCAATTATGATAGAAATACCATAGGGGAACTTTTTTCTCACTAGGAAGAGTATGGCTGCAAAGGCCACTGGTACACCAATGACTGCAAACATCAGGGTTTCAAATGATCTAGATTTTTAAACGTTTGGCATGTATGTGCATCAGTACAAGAAAAATAAAAAACTGGAAGTAAGGCCAGTTACTTTCGTCTCACACTCATAATGATACCGCCAATTACCAAGATTGTGAGAAGCCCTGTTCCCAGGCAAAATCCCGAACTTTCTGGACAGCCATCGTTATTAGCTGGACCCGATTGATTCGGGCAGCTGTCCTCACAGTCATTCAATCCGTCACGATCAGAGTCCCAGGGGCATCCCATGGAATCCACCAAATTGCATCCCGGATTGTAGCAGCTATCCTGATCATCTAGGACACCATCGTTGTCAGAATCTTCTTCTGGGCAGCCCTTGTTCCCACGTTCGCCTTCCTCTTGAGGACATTCATCATCACAATCGTTTAACCCATCACTATCTGAATCTCGAGGACATCCCTGAGAGTCTATGACACTGCAATCAGGGTTGTAGCACGCATCCTGGTCATCTGATACTCCATCATTGTCCTTGTCACCAGCCGGACATCCTTTACCATCTGGAGGTCCTGTCTCTGTGGGGCACTCATCCTCACAGTCATTCAGCCCGTCTCTGTCCTGGTCTTTCGGACATCCCTTGGAATCTACGATGTTGCAGTCAGGATTGTAGCATGCATCCTTGTCGTCAGGAACACCATCTCCATCAAAATCCGGGGTTTCCTCACCAGCACCAGGTCCACAATCCATGTTAATAGTGACCTGATTTGATGCGCCCGGAATGACAGTGACAGTCCTGCTTGCATCACTGCATCCAGATTTCTTCAATGTTACTACGTGCGTACCTGGAGACACATTTGACAGGATAGCGTAGGTATAGGATGTAGTGAGCATATAGACTCCATCGAGCCAAACCTGAAATGATGAAACATTGCTGTCTATGCGCAGCGTAGTCCCTGTAATACCACAGAAAATAGTGCTGACGATGAAGTCACATGTTTCTATCCCTGAAGCACCTATCGCGCCTGAGATGATTGACCATTCCAGGATGAGGGTTTCTGTCCCATAGGGAGGAGTTACCACTCCTGTTGCAAAATATTGGACATTAGGGAGTATGGGCTTGTTGGTGAATAATACATTCACTGTTCCATCGGCCAGCTTATCCTTGAGGGTGACTGTGACAGAATCTCCAGGATTTGCAGTAACACTGTAGCTAATAATGATTAACTCGCCAACACAGTAGGTTGAACCGCATCCCTTATTGATAGAGAGATGGCCCTGGCAGCTTGACGGTTCAGGCGTTGCCACGAAGAGTGAGGCTAAGGTCAAACACACAACACCTATCTGTAAGACTTTCTTCATGTGAATTCCTCCACGTACAGTTTTTCTTCTATGTAGTTGAAACCATATAAGGTTTTCCACCTCTTGAAACCTACTAATAGATGACGTGAGAGTATCTTCTACTGTGGGGAATTCTCCATCTTTGGTAAAAAAATGTTGTTATTTGGATGTTTTTCCTGATTCTGTTACACGTGTAACACTTCTTGATCATTCGAGCTTTGAACATGCAACTGCATTTGAACCTTTTAAGATTTGACTTCAAAAAGGACCCCTCAATTATTTAACCACAGTCTTTCATGGCATTCATATGGAACTCGCCACGCTCTGCTATGTAAGAAAAAATGAAAAGACCTTGATGATTCACCGCATCAAGAAGGAAAATGACATGCACAGGGGAAAATGGAATGGACTGGGTGGCAAATTGAAGCCTGGAGAGACACCTGAAGAATGTGTTGTGCGCGAAGTGAGGGAAGAATGTGGATTACTCATCAAGAATCCTCTCCTGAAAGGGCTTTTGACTTTTCCAGCATTTGATGGATTTGATGATTGGTATGTATTTGTGTTTGTAGCTACTGAGTTTGAAGGTGAGTTAACTGATTCAGAAGAAGGTGATTTGCAGTGGATTAGTGATTCTGAGTTGTCTGAACTGAACCTGTGGGAAGGTGATAGAATATTCTTGAGATGGCTGGACCGAAAAGAGGTTTTCTCTGCCAAATTTCTGTATGAGGATGGGAAATTAATAGAATATGAGGTTAGTTTCTATCAATAAGTTGATGATCTTTATCTAAACGCTCGATTGTCCGTCTCCCATCTTCCATCTTCAACAACCTTATATATTCAAACCTTACAAGAATACTATGGATAGATACCCTGTGCTGAAAGAAGACATTTTCTTTGCAAAAATATACAATGACTCAGAATTCCAAGTGAAAATCCATAATACTACAACGCAAAAAGATTTCAGGGCAACACCGGACACAATTGCTTTCCTTGATCTATGTACAGGTAATAGTGTAACTGAGATCATCAATACGTTATCTGAACGGTCTGGTGAGACATTTGAAGATCTGAGTCAGAGTATAGAGATTATCCTGACAGCATTGCAAGAGAAAGGGCTAATACTCGTTAGGGATACTCCTGGTGCAGGAGCGAAAGTAAAGGAAATAAGATTGAGATATCCTCTGCAGTCTGCACAGATTGAAATCACCAACAGGTGCAATCTTTCCTGTCTCCACTGTTATAATGATTCTGGAGCTCCTCTTCCCGATGAACTGACTACAGAAGAGATTTTCTCTGTAATTGATGGGCTGAGTTCTATGGGTGCATACCATGTTACACTATCAGGTGGAGAGCCTTTGATGCATCCTGATCTTTTCGAGATTATAAACTATGCACGAAAAGCTCCAATGTCTGTAGACATATTCACGAATGGCGCGCTGATCACAGAAGATACGATTGAAGAATTCAAGAAAGCTCAAATTAGAAGATTCAATGTAAGCATCGACAGTGTAGATGAATCTATTCATGATACATTCAGGGGAAAGAAAGGAGCTCTCAGAAAAACATTGGATGCTGTTGAATTATTGAGAGAAGCTGGATTTACTTTGAAATTTTCCATTTGTTTGAGTCAGCTCACCAAAGACGGTATTATCGATATAATAAGGTATTTCAGAGATTTCAATCTACCAGATTTTGAGATAAAACCAGTCAGGTTCTCGGGCAGAGGTGTGAACGGTCTGGCTGTTTCTGTAGAAGAGTATTACCATGTTTTGGTAGATGTCTTTACGTACCTGAAAAGAGAATTTCCCGAGGCGATTCCTGAGATCTGCAAAAAAACAAAAGAGGCGTGTGAGATAGCCCGGAATTCTATTGGCATCAAGGCGGATGGAACCATCCTCCCCTGTCCAGCATGTGATAGAGAAATGGCTGTAGGAAATGTGAGAGATACAGACCTGAAAAAACTCTGGGAAGGAAACGAAACGCTTGAAGCAATCAGGAATACAACAACAGAAAATGACAGTACTTGTATGAAGTGCAGGTATAAGACTTACTGTGTGGGATGCACTGCTGGTGGCTTCTCGATCGGAAGAACACTCAGGTGCTGCGACCCGGATGTATGCACTTTGTACAGAGCATATGATGATGTTTTCCAGTTCTTGAAGTAATCAAGGACCGTATGCTCTCAATTATGTTTCAAATTGGTTAAAAAGAAAAAGAAATACCTGAAGGATACCTATTTCTGGAATCTGGAATACTCAGTATGGTAGTTCACCTAACTTGATTCCACAGGAATAGATGGGATGTTTCGGACTTACATCCTCAAGCTCTTCAATTGCAAATTCCATTATATCACCTCTTCCTCATCTTGGATATCGAGATTAATAAGGCTTTCGTACACTGTTCCATACTCTTATCTTGGATCGTAGCAGAAGCTCCCTAATACAATACAAAATGCAGAGCGAAAAAACAACAAAAACAATAAAATAAAAGGCAAATACCCACTTGAATATGTCTCGTTTTCTGAAAATCCTTTCAAGGATTTCCAAAACAGGCTCAGGAAACCTCTCAAGAGATGTTTGAAGACATCTTCCATTCCAGAAACTGGAATTCTTCAGTATGGTAGGTTACCTATCTCCAGTCCACAGGGAATGATAGGATGTTTCGGACTTACATCCTCAAGCTCTTCAATTGCAAATTCCATTATATCACCTCTTCCTCATCTTGGATATCGAGATTAATAAGGCTTTCGTACACTGTTCCATGTGAGACTGCTCCCTTCGCTATGACTCTTCATACTTGATAATAGCATTATCATCACATTCATTGGATTTCCTCAAGATGCCTGTATGTCTCAATGCGGGCTCTCCATTGGCGGGTTCTTCTTTGACTCGCCGTAATCGTAAAGATTAGACTTCATCCGGTCCGCAGAGAGACTCACACAGCATTATGATAATCCGCTCACCTTCCTCGAAGTAGTAGGGCTTATACAAAACAAGCAACTTGATATTGCAGTGGTTGGAGGGTTCCAGAGCGGATTTACAGAATCCGTACTGCCCCTGTAAGAGTGAAAAATGGGAATTGCTGGGTATCGGAGCAACAGATGTATCTTAGATCATAGCAGAAGCTCCAAGACACAATACGAAATGTAGAGCGAAAAAACAACAAAAACAATAAAATAAAAGTAAAATACCCATTTGAA
The DNA here is from genome assembly GCA_964516825.1 of uncultured Thermococci archaeon. Taxonomy (GTDB): domain Archaea; phylum Methanobacteriota_B; class Thermococci; order Methanofastidiosales; family SZ-28-30; genus SZ-28-30. Next base: position 6,124 of record CAZFAR010000045.1, on the reverse strand, counting down.
TGTGTGTCGGTTTCTGAAAATCTTTTCAAGGATTCTAGGAAATCTTGTAGGAGACGTTTTGAGCCTGACTTTTCGCGGGAATTTCAGATCGTCTTCAAATTCTTTTTGACATCCCATTTTCAGTAATGAACCCTTTATGCACAAGTATTCCCCCAAACATTCAAGCAATGTTTCAGTACTATCCCTATAATAGATGTCCTTGAATATTGAAATACACAATATGAAAGAAAGGAAAGCTCCCAAGGACAATAGCAACAACCTGATAAGATATTTCTCTTCTGGAATGGTTGCCATGGCGAATCCTAACAGTGCAAATAATATACTTGCTATGCCCAGTTTATCCAGAACATATTTATCTCTCATGCGCCAGTCTTGACACAGCTCTTTGTATTCAATTAGTAGCCTTTCTGTCTCTTCTTGTTTTGAAATTACGCAATTCTTGCTGTTCATGATACCTCATATCACATTTCCTTTTTCAGATATAAATGTCTTGTGGTGATTCTTCTGATGTAGAAGAAGACATCTACCACTTGTGCTGTCACATATCAATTTTGATAGGCTTCAAGGTTGAATTTTGCTCTTACTCCTGCTCTTGTGAACCCTCACATGACTTGTGACTTCTTTTTATTTCGTCTCTTCTTCTAGACAGGTGTCTCATACTAAGGTACGGAGAATACCTGAAAGATATCTTCTATTCTGGAATCTGGAATTCTTCAGTATGGTAGTTTACCTATCTCCACTCCACAGGAATAGATAGGATGTTTCGGACTTACATCCTCAAGCTCTTCAATTGCAAATTCCATTATATATCACCTCTTCCTCATCTTGGATTTCGAGATTAATAAGACTTTCGTCCACTGCCCTGGTCCATGCGAGGCTGCTCCCTCCGCTATGACTCTTCATACTTGATAATAGCTTTATCCTCACAACATTGAGTTTCCTCAAGATGTCCAGTGGTTCAATCTTTGGTATGAAAATGTTATTATTCGAATGCTTTTCTTGATTCTGTTACACGTGTAACACTTTCGAATCATTTGAAAGCTTTCAAATCTTCGATGCAGTCACGCGATGAAACCATTGTTTCAATCTTTTCCATCTGGGTCTCAATATCAAAAATCCTAAGAGTCCATAAATAAAGGCATTCAGGACGATCAAGACCACTGCATCGGTAAAATCCCGAGGGCTTGCAGCGTAGCCAGCTGTGATGCCATTGAATGCTCTAATTATCTGGAGATAAAGAATTGGCAAGGTCCTGAAAAAAAAGATCAGCAGTGTCACAAAGGTGCCCACAAAGTAAAGCGGAGTATACCATTTAATGGCTCTCATTTCATATTCAGGAGTGCCGCCCATATCCACTTTCTTGAATCTTCCCCACACTCTTGACAGCTTATTCTTTATGTAGTTTTGCGCATCTGCCAGCAAATTCTTACACCTGAAATAGTTGGCTGCAGTGTAGTAGATATCAGTCTGCATGTTGAACCTGAACTGCCAGATGATCCCCCACACCTTAATGAAAATGAGCGCTTTCAAAAACCTGTACCAGAATAGAGAAAATGCTACAATACCTCTATCAGAGAAGAGAAGCAGTAACAAACAAAAAAAGACCATTACTGCGTCCCAGGCAATCCCAGCTAGATAGACGATATACCGTCTCTCACGAGGAACAGTCCAGATATTCCCCAAATTTGTCTGTGCCACGATGAAGACCAATCGATTGCTCAGACTGAAGTACCCCTCCGTTCCAACAGTCTTGGCTGCAAATAAGTGGGCCAGTTCATGGTAAGCCACCAAAATCCAGCTGAACAGGGACATGAAGAGGACGGCTACCGAATACCAGGGATGAAAAAAATAATCATGTGGTCTTGGTATGTAATCGGGCATTGCAGCAAATATGACGAGGCATGAGATGGCCATGACAGTGTACATGATCCATGCAGGTCTTGAGAACATCCATCCGACATGTTTTCGGGTTATTCCACTGAAGAGGTCTTTCTGTACCTTAGTAGTAGTAGCAATTTCAATTCCATCTACGTACTTGATCATCTCATTATCTATCATATCCTTAATGAATTCTTCAATCTCCACCTCTTCTCCATATTTCTCTTCTAATATTTTCTTGACCTCGTCAACAGTCTTCCCTGAATCCAAGAGGTCAATAGCTTCCAGAGCTTCTGCAGGAAGACTCACGTAGGAGCCAATGTCACGCCTTCCTACCAGGACGAGACCATCCTCTTCTTCGCTCTTGTACAGCTCATGGAATGCAACGATGCTTGTATCAGTGATCTGGTGATCAGCCATAGTCATCCCCCTTCTGATCATTTCTGGCCAAGAGAATCAATTCTTTCAAGGCTTTTCTTGTTTCCGGATGTCCACGTCTTAGTAGTTCTCGTGCAAATTTCTTGCGCGCCTCACACTGGTACGCGTCGTTCTCGTATATAGTCCCATGATATGCAAAAGCACACCCTCTGCATCCACCTCCACAGTAGAACCGGTTCCAGCATTGACGGCAGGTTTTAATTTTGTCAACAGTACATTCAAAGAGCTCACGAAGGAGATGAGAATTGCGGTAGATTGACCGTATAGATGTTCTTCGTAAGTTTCCTAATTTTAACTCATCATATTTTGTCAGCATGCAGGGATACACATCTCCATTTGGACTAATGACTGGTGTCGTTCCAATGGAACACTTCTCTTTACAAAAGATGAAATCTGTCAATTGATTTTCTTCTCCAGTGTTTCTCATTTCCAGTAATTCGTAATACATTTTTGGTGTGAGTAAACACTCACTGCTCTCTCCCCGGCCCATGGGCATGACTGGTCCCATCTTGAAGGAGTCCCCTATTTCTTTCAGGAACTGTCTCGTCTCTTCAAAGTACTCCATAGTGTCACTGTTCATGACTGCAGCAACCATGACATGAATCCCAGCCTTTCTCAGGTTCTTGATACCATTGAGAGCCTTCTCCCAAGCACCTTTTACCCCTCTCTGGTCATCATGGATGTCAGCTCTCGCACAATCCAAGCTCACCTGAGCATGCTGAACACCAGCCTCGAAGAACTCTCTTGCCACTTCAGGTGTTACGAGTACACCATTGGTCAGCAATTCAAGCTCAATATCGTTCTCAGAAGCCCTTCTTGCTATGTGAAGGGCAAAATCTTTCTTCAATAAGGGCTCACCTCCCGTAATATTGATCAGTCCCACCTGAAGTTCGATTAACTCATCCAGAACAGTATCTATTTCCTCTATTGAGAGTTCATCGGGATCAGGGGCACCTGCTCGTGCAATGCAGTAGTGGCATTTCTGGTTGCATGCATAGGTTATCTCCCAGATAACTGACAATGGTCTGTCATATTCATAAATAGGGACAATTGGGTCTGGGGCATCTCTGTAGATGATTATGCCATCCTCAAAAAGTGTATCCAGGAATTGCTCCAACTCTTGGTATACTGCTTCCACAGGTTCCCCTTCCTTTTCAGCCATCTTCTGTGCCATCTCGACAACAGTGTGAAGACCATCACACTGCTTTACAATTTCAATAGCAGTGTCATCAACTTCAAGCACGCTGTCTCCTGACAGCAGATAGTCTCCAAGACGTGTATTTCTGATGACTATCTGGTGCTTGACCCGCGGATAGTTCTGTCTCTTGATAGGTCCACCTCCTTTTAACGTCTCACTGTACTATTGCCTGATAAAAGGTTTTTCATCCCAATTCTTTGAGGTTCCACTGGTTCTCAAGGACTGGCCTGGATTTTTCTGATTCTAGAGCAGCTCCTCTGACACAATGTTCTTCATGAGACTCTTCGCACTGCTTATCCTGAATTCCTGGTAGATTCTATCAATTCTTTCATGAGTCTCTGAGTGTTCGCTTCACCATGTTCCAAAATCCTGCGCGCCACAGCCTTAAACGTCTTGCAGTCAAGCGGATCTGGACTGTACAGTGAACTGCTCACTCCATATGCGTGTCCTCTGCATCCTCCTCGACAATAGTAACGGTAATCACACTCTCTGCACTGTTCGATGTCGTTGACAGTCAATCTCAAGAGCTCTTGCATGATCTCACTTCTGTAGATCTCTCTGATATCATCTTCTCTGATGTTGCCTAGCTTGAATTCAGGGAAATTCATGTATAGACACGGGAAAATATCCCCGTCAGCAGCAATGTAGAGTATTTCCCCCACATGGCATCTGTTCTGGGGAAAAACACCAGTTTCTATTTCTCCTGGCCCTAAATCAAGCATCCTCATGTCCATTCTTTCTTCTGGGTTCAGCAGAAAATCTGAACCAACCCCTTGCCCACAGAGATAATCAAAACCGCTTATGTAGTTGTCTGCAATCTGGATAGAGAACTCTTTGATTTCTCTTGCGTAACTACTATTCAACTTTGAAACCATAGATACTGCAGTAACATGAATACCCACGTCTCTAAGATATTTTATTCCTTCTACCATTCTTCTGAAAGCTCCTTTCTTACCTCTTATGTTGTCGTACAGCTCTTCAGTGTGTCCATCCACGCTCACTCTGGCGAACCGCAACCCTGCATCATATAATTCCTGTGCATAGTCTCTTGTCACTACCGTACCATTAGTAAGAATGTACAATCCTATTTCCTTGACTGGAGAAAGCTGTTCTACCATGTAGAGCACTATATCTTTTTTCAGAAGAGGCTCTCCCCCGCTGATGGTGAAGAGAGAGGGTCGAAATTCTTTCACATATTTGATAAGAGGGATAACATCATCCAGTGTCAGCTCATTTCTGTCGGTTTCGCGATTGGTTGAACAGAAAGGACAGCGATGATTACAGGCAGATGTCACCTCTATCAGGATGCGGAAAGGCCTATCTCCTCTGTATAAAGGCTCAACATATTCAGGTTCTTCTACCCATTCCAGGACACCCTCTCCTACGAGATAACTTATGAACTCATCAAGATCATCTTGGAACTCTCCTATTGGATTTCCACTCTCTTCTGATAAGCACTCTAGAATATCTTCCCGTGTACCTGTACCATCGCAGAGACCTAACAGTGAGAGTGTCGATTCGTCAATCTCCATCACGGGAGAATAGGTTTCAAGGCGAGAATGTGAAGGAACATAGAGATACATTCCCAAAGGCATTTTCCTCACCAAAGGTGTTCTCGTTACTCTCAAGTACGACATTTCATCACCTACACATATTTTCTCTGTCTCTGTATAAAGATTTAGATTCTTGAAGAACCATTCGTAATCTCATTCCATAGATGTCATTCCTGCTCCAGCGCTTTCGTGGATTTCACAATCTCCTGCAGGAGTTTTTGAGTATTCTCTTCCCCACACTCCAGAGCCCTGTGAGCGACAAGGAGATTTGGTTCACAATTAACCAGGTCGGGAGCATAGAGTGACCCTCCCGATGAATAGGCGAGTCCTCTGCATGCCCCGCCACAGTAGTAGCGAACATCACAATTCCTGCATGCCTCAATATCATCTACAGTCAATTCCAGAATGTCCTGCATTATATCTGTGTTGTAGATTTCTGTGAGATCATTCTCTCTGATGTTACCTACTTTGAATTCAGGGAAATTCAAATACAAACATGGGAAGATATCTCCATTGGATGCAACGTAGATAGTCTCTCCAGCATTGCATCTATTTCGTGGGCTCACACCAGTCTCAATCTTTTCTACATTAGTGAGAACCATTTTGACGTTGAAGATCTCTTCCGGAGTCAATAACAGCCCTGAATTGACAGCTCTTCCAGCAGGCACTACATTATATATGCCGTAGCTGTCTCCTGCTTGACTGATGAACTCTTTGATCTCTCTCATGTATTGATAGTTCATCCGAGAAATAACACACAATACATCAACCTGAATACCCACCTCTCTAAGGTATTCTATTCCTTGCATCGTCTTCTTGAAAGCTCCCTTTCCCCTGATTGCATCATGCAGCTGTTCTGTATGCCCGTCCACGCTTACTCTGGCAATTCTCAATCCTGCATCATATAATTCCTGTGCGTAATCTTTTGTCACAACCGTACCGTTAGTGAAGACAGTTACCACCATCTCCCGTATCGGAGAAAGCTGCTCTACCATGTAGAGTACCATTTCTTTCTTGAGAAGAGGTTCTCCCCCACTGATAGCGAAAGGGGTGGGCT
>CAZFAR010000044.1:0-13441 GCA_964516825.1 uncultured Thermococci archaeon | reverse complement strand
AAACTGAATGTGAACCTGGCAATAGCCACACCGGAAGATTACAAACCCTCACAAGAAGTGTGGGATGATATTCAAGAATACAAGAAATCAGATATTTTCTGGACAATAAATGCGAAAGAGGCAGCAGAGAATGCAGACATCGTCGTTACAGATACCTGGATAAGCATGGGAGATCCCGAGTACCAGAATGAAGAATTGAGAAAGAAGAAGATCGAAAAATTCAAGCCATACCAGGTCAATGCAGAATTGGTTAGACATGCGAAAAAAGAGTACTACTTCATGCACTGTCTTCCAGCATACAGGGGTCTTGAGGTTGCACCAGAGATCATTGATGGTCCCAGATCGTTGATATATCCTGAAGCACACAACAGATTGCACGCACAGAAGGGAGTGATGGCCTTACTGATGAAATAGACAGGACTCAGAAATTGTGCCTCCTATATTGAACGAATCCAAACAAGAGTGAAATCACGAGAATAGCTGCCACAACTATTTTCAAATCAATGCTGTATGATCTAAAGTTCATCTTACCTGCACCGCCATTGAATAGAGGATTTCTGATGTCTTCAGGTCTGAAAACTGGTAAGAATTCCCTGGTTTCAGGTGCAGTTGGAATTGTATGCAGAAAAACAGTACCTTGTGCATGCACATTTTCTCTGTAGAAAAATTCTGGAGGATCTCCAAGTCTGCCACCAATCTCAGTGAATGTTATTTTATCGAGTACTGGAACTGCTTCAAGATGCGAAAAGTCACCCGGCATGTACGTACCAGCAATCAACAAGACCGAAAGAATCCAGAAAGACACGAAATAAGGATATATTCTGCCCTTTCTGGGTTCGGACAAGAGTGTCTCTGTTCTCATTATAAGGTTTGATTTGACGAGGGGAGAAGATGCAATAGAGAAGAAGAGCCTTTTCTTCTCAATGCAGAGCTCATTCAGTCTAACGAGTGTATACAGAAACAGCACTTTGTCCTTTCTTGTTTCAGAGACTCTGTCTGCAAGAAATTCCCTCTCTTTAGCTATCTTCTTGCTTAAGACATGCACCACAGGATTGACAAAGAAAAGAATCCTCAAGGAAAACAGGAAGGGCTTCAAAATATTGTCATGATGCTTTATGTGGTTGATCTCATGTCTCAAGATCAATTCAAGCTCCCTGTCATTAATATTCTTTACCAGCTCTTTCCCAACTGCCAGGACTGCTGGAACGCCAAAAACAAAAGCATTGACACCCTCAATCATAAATACTGAAGGAACCTTCATTTTCATCTCATTACATACCCCTGCCAGGATAGAAAGAAGTCTCTTATCTCCACATTTTTCTGCATGAAAGACTCTCTCCACATAAACCCTGGATAAAACCAGAGTAGCCACAAAAAAGAGCACAGATCCGATCGTTAAAGTCAAAAAGATCAACTGAGAATTGAGAAATAGAAAACCTCCCCTTACCTGCATGAATCCTATCATTACAGCCATCTCCAGCCCTTTCACAATATTCGGGAAGAATAGTATTAAGTGACTTCCATGCGTCTGAACACTCAAAAGGAAAGGGACATAGAGCATACTTGAAAAGCAGGACGCAAGTGCTATCACATACAGGCTGGATTTCTGGTTACTATCACGTATTTTCGCCACCCTGATCATGAATTCTACTAAAAGAAAAACCAGTACAGAAACAACTACGCCTATCAGATATCTTCCCAGGAAGATTGGGTCAATCATTCTTCATTTCCTCCTCCAGCCGTTTCTTGAGTTCTTTTATCTCTTCTTCATCTTCGTCAAAAGTTTCTGAAAGATAACTCACTGTGGCATGTTCAAACTTCTCAAAAAGATCGAACAGGGTCTCTTTCACTCTTTTCTCTTCAAATTCCTTTCTCGATCTCACGGGGCAGTACACGTATTTGAACCCACCCCTGGATTTGACTTTGTATCTGTCAAGCAATCCTTTCTCATACAGTCGTACCAAGGTGGTATTGATGGTGGAATACGTGGTTCTTCTCTGCTTTCTGACTGCTTCATACACATCTCTGGCATCAGCCTTTCCAATGCTCCAGAGTATTTCCATGAGTTCTCTTTCTAAGAACCCTATCTCCATAGTCTGACCCTCATTCACTGTTATTTAAGCCTTGTGGTGCTCTTTGATACTGCTATTCATAGTGAGGAACAGTGCACGCGTTCATGACGTGTACACGTGTACACCGCAAACCTTTTATAATAATACTATTGCCGATAGAACTATAAGCGCTGGCTGTCTTGATCAGTCAAGGGAAACAGAGTAGCATTGTATCAGCTGATCCAGTAACTAAGAATCTCAGTCATGAAGAGATCAAAAAGCAATAAAGAGATCATTCAAGAGAGAACAACGCAAGACTAATAGAGTGCAGCCAGACATAAAGCTATATAAGGTGCATTAGATAGCTACATAATCAGGAGGTACGAAGATGTTTCAGATATTGAATCCGCTGAAAGCAGGAAGCGAATTTCAGAAACTGAAATCCAGGAGGAAATGGATTCTGGCCGTAACAATTGTCCTCATTCCCACGTTACTATCCACTGTGGGAAGATATTTGATCCAGCAGGAGAATCAGGTTGTAATGCAACAGCTCATGGAAGAAAGAAGTGCGGCAGAGGGACAACCACCGAGAGAAAGAGAGGTGAGAACGTCTGTGAGAATACTACCGTCTGGTATGTTCCAAGGGGGAGGGTCCATGAGTAGTACGGGGATGATGGTCCTTGGAATCATTTTTGGCACTGGCTTTGCTGTGATATTCTGGGTGCTGAAATCTGTGGTTTTCCATTTAGGTTCAAAAATTCTGGGTGGGGAAAAGATGAATATATCCTCGACCATCCATGTAATCGCGTATACGTATATTCCGTTCGTATTCAAAGGAATCCTGGATGTAGTCAAAGGGGTAATCTACCAGGCACCCACTTCGATGGAAGGATTGATGTTTCAGACACGCAGTACAAGTGCAGTTCTGAATTTTGTCAGTAGTCACCTCACCATATTTGTAGTGTGGGCATTGTTTCTGATGATCATAGCAGTGAGGGAACAGTTCAGCCTGAGCAATAAGAAAGCACTCTGTCTAGTACTGATACCATACATTGCAGCATGGATTCTGCAGCTCACCATTCTCAGTACAATCGGGTTTATGAGAGTGATTTAATGCTGGCATTTCAAGCAGAAAACGTGGAAATGGAGTTTCAAATGGGCAATACCACAGTCCATGCATTACGAGGTGTCTCTTTCGAAGCAGAGGAGGGTGAATTCGTCTCCATGGTAGGCACAAGTGGTTCGGGGAAGTCCACGTTACTGAACCTGGTGGGAGGATTGATGAAACCCACTTCTGGAAAGGTGTACGTCAAGAGTGAGGATCTGACCAGGATGAATGAGAATGAGCTCGCTCTATTCAGGAGACGATACATTGGGTTCGTGTTCCAGTCATTTAATCTGATCAATACACTGACTGCATTGGAGAACGTGGAACTTCCATTAGTATTCTCCAATATCTCTTCTAAGGAAAGAGAGAAAAAAGTGAGGGCATTGCTCAAAGATTTTGGGCTGGAGGACAGGTTACACCACAAGCCCGCCGAATTATCAGGGGGGCAGCAACAGAGGGTATCCATAGCCAGGGCAATTATTACTGAGCCTGAAATCATTCTGGCAGATGAACCTACAGGTAATCTTGATTCCAAGACCTCTGAGGAGATCATGGAAGTCCTGTACGCCTTGAACAAGAAAGGTCAAACCTTTCTCGTGGTCACCCACGACATGGATGTAGCAAACTATGGAACTCGGATCATCCATCTGAGTGATGGTAAAATCACAAGAATCGAGGAGGTATCAACATGAAAAAAGTAGTAGTCATACTGATTCTTCTCTGTTCAGTATTGGTTTCAAACGCTTCAAAAGCAGGAGAATATGCAGTACTGACAGTAGAAGTATCAGATATATATGGAGATTCAATAGATAATGCGCGAGTACATGTCGACTATGTATATCGCCAGGATGAAGACGTTGACATAACTGATCAGTTCACCAGGAATGGTGCAGCAACCTTCTACCTGGAAACTGAACGAGAATACATAGTTTCTGTGGCCAAAGCAGGGTTCTTACCCTACACTGATACAGTAGAACTGGAAGAAGATACTACTCTTTCCGTTACGATGGAATATGCGCAGAATGTCCCAGTTCTCCATATGAAACGATATTCTCTGTCGCCTGAGCAGGTAGGACCTGGAGAATCCTTTCAACTGCATGTAGTGATCGGGAATGAAGGAACGGGGGATGCGCTCAACGTGAGGATTGCTTTTGAAACAGCTCAAAACTTTTCACCTGTACAGCCATCGAGTTCAGCTTACCTTGAACGGTTAGATGTAGGTGAGATCACGTCTATCAGGCAGACATTTACAGTTTCTGGAGAAGCGCTCTCAGGGGTTTATAATCTGACACTGACCATATCATACTCTGACGCTGCAGGTCTCTCATACAGTCTACAGGAGACGGTGGGTATTTCCATTCTGAGAAAACCATTGATCAGGTTACTGAACGTAGAATATCCTAGAGAAGTGGGAGAGGCTGAATCTTTCACCTTTTCAGTGGATGTGGCTAATGTAGGTCGTTACACTGTAAATGGATTGTATTTGGAAGTGGAAAGCGACCTGGACTGGGAGTACACTTCCTACTACATTGGCAGTCTGGAGGCAGGAGACTTCGATACATTTGAATCTGAAGTAGTCCCGAAATACGCGGGAGAGCACACTTTTGTGATCAGAGTGGGATTCGTGGATGATTTCAACAGAGAACACTACCAGGAGGAATCTTTTTCTCTCTCTGTAACAGAGAAGGCAGAAGAGACCTCTCCTCCCCAGGAAGAGAAAGGATTGTGGCAGAAATTCATTGATTTCTTAAAATCGTTTCTGGGGCTGGACTGAATGCGCTTCGATGATCTGCTTCGTATTGTTCTTCGAAATTTAGATCGCATAAGGGTCAGGACATTCCTTACTACCCTGGGTGTAATAATTGGAGTGGCAGCAATTGTTACCTTACTCTCTGTTGCGATGGGATTTCAGGAGAACATTACCAGTCAATTGGAGGGGATGGGCGATGTGAACCAGATAACTGTGAGGCAGCCAAGATTCGGTCCTGACATGATACGAGGAGGAGGCAGAGTGGCACGTTCTGAAGTCAAAGTGTTGGATGATGATGCGGTTGAGAAAATTGAAGCACTTGAAGGTGTGTATGCAGTAATTCCATCTGTGTCTGAATATGGCAGTATTGAGGTGGGACGATACATTACTTCGGTGAACATGACCGGGATCGATCCTCAGAAGGCAGAAATCCTTGAAACGAAGATGAAGGATGGACGGTTCTTGCGAAAAAATGACAAAGATATCCTCGTTGTAGGATATTACGTGGATGATGAATTCATGGAAAAGAAAACAGAAAAATTGGTTGAGAACCTGGATATCCTTGGAAAAAAGGTAGAGATTGTCGTCCAAAGAACGAATGAGGAAGGCGAAGAAGAGACAAGATCCTTCCGGGTGAGAATCGTAGGGATCATGGATGAAAAGGGCACAGATGAGGATTACAGGGTATACATGCCTCTGGAGCTGGCGATTCAAATCAAGGAATGGACAACCCAGGAATCAGATCTGGTGGAAGAAGAAGGTTATGACAGCCTGATTGTGATAGCAACAGATTCAGGTGTGGTCACTGATCTGACAGAAAGGATCATAGAATTAGGATACCAGGCATTCTCCTTCAAAGAGATGATAGAAAGCATGAATCAGGTCTTTGTCATTCTGGAGATCGTCCTTTTAGGGATCGGGGCCATCGCTTTGATTGTGGCTGCATTAGGTATCATCAATACTATGCTCATGTCAATCATGGAAAGAACCCAGGAAATCGGCATCATGAAGGTCATTGGTGCCTCCAATGGAGATGTGACCCGAATTTTCCTGATGGAGGCTCTGTCTATTGGGTTGCTGGGCGGTGTTGGTGGTGTAACACTGGGATATCTGGCTTCCACGGTGATCGATGTGGTCGCTGGAGCGTACATGTCAGGAGAAGGCGCAACTGTGCAGTCTATCGTGGTCATGCCTCTGTGGCTCGTGCTGTTTGCTGTTGGATTTGCCATGCTCGTCGGGTTGATATCAGGAGTCTATCCTGCTGGGAAGGCAGCTGGGCTGTCTCCCGTGGAAGCGTTACGGCATCATTAGTGGTCACATGAAATTGTCGAAAAGGCTTGGAGTTGCAGTAATATTGATCGTGTCCCTTTCTTATGTGGGACTTTGTTCATCCTATGAGTCTATCCCACATTCATTTTTCGTGGACAAGGATGGGAGTCAGAATTGTCTCATCATCGTTGGTGAGAAGGCAGATGTTGCAGACATCATAGAGGCATCACGATTAGCTGTCACCATTGGCGAACTATTCATTTCAAAACGAGAAATACCAGTAGTGGATGAGGTTGATATAATCCATGAGGACATACCGGCGGGCACTTGCATTGTGGAAACCCCTTTGCAATTGAGTACGTTATGGTATTTTGATGATTTTGGCGTATACGGGAATGGAAATGATAGATTTGATCTGTGGGAAATCCATGAAGAAATTCAGCTTAATATTGAGGATATTGGAGAAATTGATCCATTCCTGATAAAATCCAGGGGAAATGGGTATTTAGATTTCTATACTATTTACCGAATTGACAATGTAAGATCGCCGCCCTATCTGTGGGTGGATTCATTCGTGCAGAATATACAGGGAGAGCACATTTCTGGGTTCTACTACCAGCAGAAGCGAATGTACGGAATAGTCCACCCCTATTTTGTTTACAATGAGTATCTGCCAGAAATATGTTTGTTTGATACAGTATATACTGTGATTTACATAGACTCCTCCGGATTGATAACAGGTGAACCACACCTGGAATACATATATTTGTACAAGGATGAACCTATCAGAGTGGGAGAATTCACCATCTCTTTGATAGATGTGGATGTAGACCACAATAAATGTTATCTGAAAGTGGGGGGATCACAGGTCCAGGATGAGTTCTGGATGATATTGGATCCTCTGCACGGATTCTCGACCAATACTCAGGAGATTGGCTCAGAAGAGGTTATTGCTGTTGATCTCAACAATGATGGCATTACAGATTACTTGGATAAGGCAGTAACAGGATTATCAGAGCTGGATGTGTGGGCCCATGCGCTTTCTGGCCCTGGAATAGCTGATCTGGTCATTGATGGGATCAAGGTCTTCATTGGTGAGAAAATTGGAGTCTACCTGGGAGTTTACTGGGTGGAAGATGCTTTAGTATGGCGTGAGAAAACATGCTGCGATCCTTTCGTGAAATATCCACAAACCTACTATTTTCAGATCAGACCTGACGCTATTAGAGTGCAGGCGATTGAAGATGCGTACGTTGATCAGGGATTATCTCTCCAGAATTTTGGCAGTTTATCTTTTCTATCTGTGAGATCTGCTCTCAACACAAATACGCGTTCATTTGTCAGGTTTAATTTGCCAGTACTCCCGGAAAGGGCTATCATCAGTAAGGCTACCTTACGACTCGTACCTGTGAGTATGCCGGATTCCAGAACCTATGAAGTCTCGCGGGTGACCAGTTCGTGGAGTGAAACGGGTATAACCTGGTTAACCCAGCCTGGTGCAGTACTGACTGGAACACAGGTTAACAATTTAATGGAATGGGACGTGACCTCAGATGTTCGAGCCTTCTACAGTGGGACACCAAACTATGGATGGAGAATTTCGGACCAGAGCGAGAATTCAGTCATACCCTATGAGATATTGTACGGGTCCAGAGAATCTAGCGTGAGACCGCAGCTGATTCTTGAATACACTTTTGACTGTAATAGTGCTTCAGAGACTATTCCTCATGTCCAGAACTGGATAGACACTTTTTATGACGACATAAACAATGATGGTGTACCAGATCCAGTGTACGAGATTGATATCGGGTTGTGTGAGCCTGTCAGAACGTTGTGCGATCCCTACTTTTTTGAAGGACCAAACTACTACTATTTCGTTGATTTCTGGGACACTTCCTTTCATACTGGAGTGGATTTCAGAGTTTACCAGACGAAAAAGGTGGGTTCTTACACTGTCAAGGAGCGCACATTTGAACCATGGGAACTGATCAAATTGGATGTGGAGATAACGGAGAAAGATGCTGGATACAACTGGATTCTAATCGGTGGGGCCAATGTATGGGTTAAAAGACTATTGAGTGAGCAGATCAGGCCAGATGATAACTTTCAAGCCGATTGGTTCACTAAAGAGACAGGATACAAGTTGTACACTGATCCCTTTGGATTTGGTAACAGAATATTGGTGGTAGCGGGGAGAACATCTGCTGACACTCAAGAAGCTATGAGAATGCTCATTGAAGACATGAAGCGTTCTCGTCCTTCTCCTAGTTTTGTGTGAATTCAATACCAACAATGTTCTGGATATGTACCCAAAAGGAAATCTGAATGGCAAGTCGGGTTCTTGTCTAGATCAATCAAGAGAAAAGCTTATATTAATATCTCATCTATGTCATACTAAGGTGATCTTAATGGTTCAAGCGATAATAGAAATCTCTGAACATGCCAATAGAATCATTTCAATTGTTAAAGCTAAGTATGGTCTTAGAAACAAAAGTGAGGCCATAAACTTGATGGCAGAGCAGTATGAAGAAAGGATTTTGGAGTTGAAACTCAGGCCTGAATTTGTAGAGAAAATGAAGAAAAGGCAGAAAGAATCCACTGTCAAGATCGAAGATTTCAAAGAACACTTTGGCTTGGAATGATATGTATTCCTGTGAATTAAGAAAAAGTGTAGAAAGGACGTTTCATAAACTGTCAAAGAAGAATCCCAAGCAATTGATTATCATTGAAAAGAAGATTCAGGAAATTACAAGCGATCCTTATCGTTACAAGAATTTGAAGGCACCATTACAGCATTTAAAGAGAGTTCATTAACAAGCATTTTGTTCTCGTCTTCTCTATAGATGAAAAAACCAAAACTGTCATAATCGAAGATTATGAACATCACGACAAAATCTACCAGCCCTGATGCCACTTTGGCTCTTGAATTCTTTGAACTTTTCCATGGACTTAATCTTGTTGAGTCCTTGACTTATCTCACCTTTCTTGTTACACGTGTAACGTAACACTCTTAAGGTCAATTCACGGAGCATCAAAGCAAATGATATCAATCTATCCGGCCAGTCGTACTGGACTGCGCTTCCAAATTATTCTATTTCGCTGTAAGTAGCATCCACAAGAAATAGAAGAACAACCACTGCAATGAAAGCTCTTGCCTCTCTTATCAGACCAGATATTTCCTCCTCTTGTACTGATCTGTTATCACCGCGGAGGCTACCAAAGCACCTGCAAAGACGCCAGCCAGATCCACAAAGGGGTTTGGGAAAATTGAATCCGATTTGTGTAGGTTGCCGTACTGCAATGGACTTAGATGTTGGGCAGCCTCAACATGTTGCCATACATTATGAATGATTTCAGCATCAAAACTCGCAAGCACAAAATCACCCTTTGTCCTGTGCTCCTGGAAAGCTTGAAATTGGATTTCTGTAAGTTCCTGAGCATCACACAAGAAATGATTCTTCAGATGTTCAAGAGGATCAAGTGATTGCTCAATGGATAGAAGACGAATCTCTTTTACCATGGATTCTACAGATCTGTCATGCAGATTGTCGATTTCACTGAATGCCTCCATCAGAAATGCGCTGTACTGGGGAGACTGTATGAATATGTCTAGCCATTCACCCTCCCTTCTGTTTCCTTCAGCTTCCCAGGCTGCAACAGCAAATCCCATCCTGTTTAAAAAATCAGTATCAGAATGAGGAAATAAGTTCAAGCTGGAGGCAGAGGCGAATCCCTCAAAACCTGCAAATCGAAGGGTCTCAAGGGAATATTGCGTCCCATATATGTGGAAAAATCTGGTAAGAAAGCCTGAAGATTCATCCTTCTGAACTAATTCGGGCAATATATCATCAAAAAAGTGAATTTGATGATCCAATGAACGACCATACGCTGAGGAAACATAATCAATCATCAAGGGATCAGAGAAGATATCGTCAAGAGGAGGGTTCAGGTCGAGGGCCTTGAGATTCTCTTTCTCACTTTTTTCAATTTCTTCAATCCTTTGGTCCCGTTCCTCTTCAGAAAAATGGGGGAAAGCAGCTAAATGAGTATCCAGGGTATGTTCCCTCCAGCCTGTGATGACAAAGTAGAATACTAAGAACCAGATGACAAAGGAAAAGAGAAAGACTATCTTCAGGTTGAGATTGGATTTCATTGAGATTCCTCTTTCCTGTCTTTCTTGTTTCGAAGAGTACTTCTCCCAATTTTCCATATCATGTAGGACCCGCAGAATACAATTATCACTCCAATGGTCACTTTTGAGATATCAAGCCATTTTTCTTTTTTCTGCTGATCCTGAGCATATTCTATGAGGATGTCTATTTCAAGACATGATTCTCCCTCAAGACGTCTTCCAACTTCTCCCAGAACTTTGAGAGCACCTGGATAGTCCCTCCTGAATAGCAGTTCTTTGGATGAATCTAATAATTCTTCGCACTCTGTTTTTTTTGGGTATTCTGGAATACCAAGAGCTATGACCGTTCCTCTTTTGGTTCCAACAACAATGAAGTCGCCCAATGCAAGTGGTGGGCAGGTAACAGGATCAGAGGCGTCATACATCCATTTCTGCTCCCCTGTCAAAGCATCCAGAGCCATTACCATTCCATTGGACATTCCGACAACAAAAAGATCCTCATTTACAGTAGCTCCTCCGAAATCTACTCCAGATTGTTCGAAAGTCCAGAGTGTGGTGCCATCTGTTATATCAAGGCAGGCATAACCAGAACCTGTGTAGGCGTAAACCCTATTGTCAGTGAACAAGGACGATCCTCTGGGGAATACCTTTTTCCACAGTACAGAACCATTCACCAAGTCTATACAATAAAGAGCATCTGATGACGCAATGATCCGGTCTTTCACAACGATAGGACTGGCCCACACTTCGCCAATGTCTGCTGTCCAGATTATTTCACCTGTTTCCACATCAATACAATACAGAGCGGAGGCCAAAATAATGTAGATGCAGATAATAACCAGTATGTATATCACTGAAGCTGATACCCATTCTAGCAGGAAGGTATTCCTTCCAACCTCTTTAACATACTCTTTTTGTGGCATTCTTGTCACACTTCTACGATATTGGAAATCAGACTCTTACCTTCTGTCTGAAAGAACTCATTCTACATCAAAATCATGGCAACCGATCTGCAGGTTTCTAGTTTGGATCAGTTATGGGAACCCATTCTCCATCGATGAGTACGTAATATGCTCCATCCTCCAATTTCCAGACATAACGGTCTCCATCACTGAAGGAAACAGATCCGCAGATAGTTGGAGATCTCTGTTTAAAAATACTACTATGAGGACAATGTCGAGGCTGCAACTGCTGTCATTTTCATGTATCTGACCTCCTTTCAATCTCTTCTCATAACACACAAGCGCATCCTAGATCATATTTCATTCATCTCGTTTTTTTCTCACTATGTTCTTATTGTTTGCATCCTTTTTGTACGCGCTCTTCCTATTACAGAATTGCGCACAAAGAGATTCCTATCAGCTCTCAAGAGGCTTTGCATTTGATTTGTTACACGTGTAACATCTCTTGATCTAAGGTAATCTGTTTGGATGAACATATGAAGCCTCTCACTGAAGTACTTTATAAGATCATGGATCGTCATTTATGTATTTGAATTCCTTTAGAGTTAAACAATTTCACGAAAATTGCTTTCTACATATATAATCTATAATCTAGGATCTTTGACTTACGTAGGTTCGTATTTTCGTGATCACTTTCACAATCAGGAGAATTGATATCAGAAAGAATACTAATCCAAATATCCAGAGTGTTGATTTCAAGACCAGAATAAAGATGCCAATCAACAAATACCCAGAAAAAAAGAGGAACACATATTTGAAATAACCCAGAACCTCCAGAAAATATGTGAAAACTCTTCTCCCATGAGCATAGAAAACCAGAGAAAAAAATACGGTCAACAAAAGGAATTCCTCCAGTACCAGGAAAACGAGAACAGGAACATTCCATTCTGCAGAGGATTCATTGAATTTCACGAACCAGCTTCCTCCCCTGTAGTTGATAGAATCGGATTCCTCCATTTCTACCCAGGCGTGAGATGGACCAACCACTGTGTAGGCCTCATACCCAGAATATCTCAGTACAGAGCAGAGCAGAACTGCCTGGCCATCGCAGTCATCCTTTCCGGATGAGAGAACTTCCTCTGCTGTCGGCAGATGATCCAGGGACCCATAGGTGAGAAAGTCATTGGTATATTCAATCTGTGATTGGATGAATTCAAACATCTCATGGGGATCTGAATCTTTCTCCATTTCTTCACAGAATTGGCTCATTCTTTCTGGCTGGATCAGAATCTGTGGGCATAGTCTCCTCTCAAATTGTGTCTTCCAGATTAGTGGATTGACAGATCCTCCGCAGCTCATAATGAATAAGACGACAACTGCTGCAATTGGCATAGACTTTCTGAGGATCGATTTTTGGCGCATTGGGTTCTCTTGGGCAGAGTATTAAAAGAGTTTTCTATTCATTCACGAATGTATCCATGAGGAATATAGGACCGCCACCAATCTTCTCAATCTGTTATGTTACACGTGTAGCAAAAATTTTTGCACACAAAATGTAGATGGAAACAAATCCGGGACGGCAATATTTCGAAAGGTGTATTGCAGTGTATTGCACATCAAGATAGAATAGAAGGTCATTGAAAGGAAAAATCTTTAGGAAGCAAACTGAAATAGGAGAATGAAGCAGCTTGAGAAACCGATGACCCTGAGCATTTGCTAGGACGTAGAAACATCAGAAGCGAGCTCTAGAGCGTATCATTATGCTTCCGTATCATCCATCTCATCTTCAGATACTACTTCACTCAATAATCTCCTCTTCAAAAATCCCACTTTATCGAAATCATTGTCTTCTGATATTATAACGAAATCCCCCATGTCTACCCTAGTGGCAAGAATCACGGAATCGAAAAAACCCAGTTCATACTCCTTGATGTATTTGAAGGAATTTTCTATATTTTCAGGAGTTATTGGAAGAAATTTGAGCTTTTCAAATGAAAAAAGTGCATTCACTGCCTTTTCTATATCCTCATCTCTCATGTTATATTTCCGCAGGATAAACCTCAACTCTAGCAGGCAAATCCCTGACACCAAGTACTGTTGATTGAGATTCCCAAAGAATTTGAAAGCCAACTTTCTATATTCATCTTCCTTCTTAAATAAATAAAGGAATTATGACATTTGAATCAATGAAAGTCATCTTGCAGCCTCTTTGATCATTTCAGCTTCTGC
>CAZFAR010000043.1:0-13442 GCA_964516825.1 uncultured Thermococci archaeon | reverse complement strand
GACGTTGGTAAATCAAAAGACAGATCATAAGAATTAGGGATGGTGTCATATGTCTCTTGAAGGCACATTTCTTAGTTGTGAAGGCAGCATTGTTTATTACAAAGAAAGCATTCACATACTGGAAAGTGGTGAATGCCATATCTTGTACAAATTCTTTTTCGAGATAGAAGAGCCTTGTGACATACAAATATTCCTACCTTTCAAAATGGAGGGACTTATCTGGAAACAGGAGAATATTAGGAATCGAGAGTATGTGGAAAAACAAGCATGTGCTAAGGGATTCCAGAAAATAGAAGAAAGTATTTTTCTCTACGATATTGAAGACCTAATAGAATTCAAGGCATACATTCCAGAGAATGAGATGATGGAGAAGATTACTGAAATAAGAGGATTCAAGAGCATCCACATTAAACTGTCAGAAACTAATCTCGAGAAACAATTCTTTGTAGAAAAAAGCTGCATTCTTGGCCTAATGTTTAAGATTACTACAAGAAGTTTCTTACCAGAGAAAACAATAAAAAAATTGGCCCAAGGAAGTCAACATTGGGATTTCAATATTTTCATCTATCCCCCCACAACTTTGCTATCTGAAGAGAAAAAAGAAAAGTTTCTATTGATCAAAAATGCCGAAATATGGATTATATTGCCAGAGAACACGATACC
Source organism: uncultured Thermococci archaeon (assembly GCA_964516825.1). Taxonomy (GTDB): domain Archaea; phylum Methanobacteriota_B; class Thermococci; order Methanofastidiosales; family SZ-28-30; genus SZ-28-30. The sequence goes on along the minus strand of CAZFAR010000043.1, from coordinate 12,779 downwards.
TTCTTACACGCATCCTCCAATAAAGAATATCATAAAGATTGAAAAAGAAGATGAAAAAAGAGCAGAACAGTTCACAGCAGGAGAACCAAAGTTGCTGAAAGAGGGACAAATTGCAGTAGTGTGGGAAATCAAGGACATCAAGACAGAAAGTTCAATTTCTTTCAAGGGGGGAACTCTCCTGATCGAGGAGATAAAGAGTGATCTAAGGGAGGAAATAGACAAAATCATTTCTGATCTAAGAGAAGATATAGATAGAGTTATTTCTGAAAATATGAAAGAATTCAGTAAACAGATTAATACACTCAGGAAACAAGCGGTGACGTGGGAAAATATGACTGCAATTATCGCATTTATCGCGGCAATCCTAACCATTCTTGGTATCCTGATCGAGTTATTATCAAGATAGGAGTGGTGAGCTTATGGCATCCTCACTTTGGTGATAATTTGAATGGTCTCTTGAGATTATGGCTGTTTATGCTGGGTTCCACACCCACGAATTCATTTATCAGATTGGTCCTCTCTTCTTGAATCTCTTTTCCTAGCCTCATTTTTGTTACACGTGTAACATTGCCATGGTCCGAGCTTTTCTCTGTAAGAACACCTTCTTTTTTCACAATGGCTCTGGACCTCTGAAGAATGAACATCAACCAAGAATTGAAGACCTTTAACTTTGTAAACGCACAGATTTATAAAAACTAATATCCAGTAATCTGCATGAAGATCGTATTACTGAGCGGTAGAACCACCAAGCAGGGAGTTACTGCAGAGATTGGGAAAACATCTGATGACTACCTCCAGAATGTGGCATTGATACAATTGAATCCAAAGGTCATGGAAGAGCTAAAACTGAATGATGGAGATGCTGTTGAAATCCAGACGAAGTACGGTTCCGCGGTAGTTAAATGCCAAAAATCAGACATTGAAGCAAACATGGGATTCATGCCCTACGGCCCTTGGGCAAACCTCTTAATAGGCAGTGACACGCAGAGCACAGGAATGCCAGATTCAAAAGGGGTGGAAGCAGAAATTTCCAGGACTGATAAGAAAGTAGAAAGTGTTGATGACCTCCTGAGCAGGGTCGTGGAGGGGAGGAAATGATCTATGAGAACGTGGTATGTCCCTTCTGCGGCTGCCTATGTGACGACATCATTGTTACAGTAGAGAATGGGCAGATTACTGATACGAAGAATGCATGTACGATTTCCAAGTCCAAGTTTGTGAATCATCACCTCAACGCATTAGAATCTGCCCTCATTGACAAGAAAGCTGTATCTACGGAGAAAGCTATTGATAAGGCAGCAGACATCCTCAAGAATGCTGATTCTCCCTTAATTTATGGGTTATCATCTACTGAATGCGAAGCCCAGAGACATGCTATCCATCTGGCCGAAATCCTGGGAGCTACCATCGACCAGACTGCCTCCGTGTGTCATGGCCCTACCATTTTAGGTACTCAGGATGCCGGCTGTGTGAAGTGCACATTAGGAGAAGTGAAGAACAGGGCAGATCTTATCGTGTACTGGGGATGCAACCCTGCTGAAGCGCACATAAGGCATTTCAGAAGGTATACTGTCTACCCTGAGGGATTGTACAGAAAGGACAAGAAAGAGAGAAAGATCGTCGTCGTGGATGTCCGGAAAACTGCTTCTGCTCGCATTGCAGATACGTTCGTTTCTGTTGAGCCGGGGAGTGATCTTGAAATACTCTCATTGATGCGGGCTTATCTGAAAGGGCGGAACGTCCCACTGAAAGAGGAGTACAGAAACCTTGTAGAAATGATGAAAACCTGCAAATTTGGCATCATCTTTTTTGGACTGGGGCTAACCATGTCCAGGGGAAAGCATCTAAATGTGGATGCAGCCTTGCGACTCGTAAGAGATCTGAATGACTATACCAAGTTCTCCATTACAGCCATGAGAGGCCACTACAACGTGACAGGAGCAGGTTCCACCATGGCGTGGGTGACTGGGTATCCCTTTGCAGTGAACTTCTCATTAGGGTATCCTGTACATAATCCAGGAGAGTTTTCAGCTGTAGATGTTCTGGCGCGAAAAGAGTGCGATGCAGCTCTCATCATTGCTTCAGACCCTGTCTCAAATTTCCCTGTTGACTCCTGGAGACATCTTGCAGAAATACCCACCATTGTCATGGACCCCAAGGTAAATCTGACCAGTAGAATCGCCAGGGTATCGATACCAGTGGCAACAGCAGGGATTGAAGCTGAAGGGACAGCTTACCGGATGGACGGCATTCCTCTACGATTAAAAAAGGTATTGGACACTTCTCGTCTGTCAGATGCAGACGTTCTCTCCCAGCTCATTGAGAAGGTGATGGCATGATCATAAAAAATGGTACAGTGTATGATCCTCGAAATAATGTTGATGGCGAAAAAATGGATATTTTCATTGAAAATGGAAAAATAGTAGATGAATCTGATGTCAGAAATAGAAAGGAGATTGATGCATCTGGAATGATTGTCATGCCTGGTGGAGTGGAGATCCATACCCATATTGCGGGCAGCAAGGTGAACATTGCCAGGATCATGCGCCCCGAAGACCACAGAAAAGATGTCATCAAAAAGACACAGTACAAAAGGAGTGGGACAGGGTACACAGTTCCTTCAACCTTTGCTATCGGGTACAGGTATGCAGAAATGGGGTATACAACAGCATGGGAAGCAGCTGCTCCTCCTTTGGGTGCGAGACATTCTCACGAAGAACTGATGGACATCCCTGTAGTGGATAAGGGAATATTCACCTTAATGGGTTCAAACTACTTCGTGCTCAAGTACACAGAGGAAGGAGATTTTGAAAAATTGAGAAATTTCGTGGCGTGGCTCCTCACTGCTACCAAAGGATACACGGTGAAGATCGTCAATCCTGGGGGAGTGGAATCCTGGAAATGGGGAAAGAACGTGAACTCCCTGGATGATGCAGTGCAGAACTTCAATGTGACTCCCAGAGAGATTCTCAAGAATCTGGCACGAGCTGCAGATGAACTGAAGCTGCCGCATTCCATCCACGTGCACTGCAATAATCTGGGTTCTCCGGGAAACTACGAAATAACGAAGGAGACTATTGAAATGCTGAATCCCTACAGGAGACATATCACCCACATACAATTTAACTCGTATGCTGGAGAGGATTGGGCAACCTTTGCTTCTGGCGGAAGTGAGATCAGTAATACACTGAATCGGTGTAATGGGGTGACCTGTGATGTGGGTCAGGTCATCTTTGGAGATGCAACTACGATGACTGCTGACGGCCCCTGGCAGCACACACTGTTCAAGCTGAGCGGGAATAAGTGGGCAAACTCAGACGTGGAAATGGAGACTGGAGCAGGTATTGTTCCCTACAAATTCAAGAAGAAGAATGTTGTCAATGCTATACAGTGGACCATTGGTCTGGAAGTGCTGCTGCTGACGAAGGACCCGTACAAGGTCTTCTTAACGACAGATCATCCCAATGCAGGTCCCTTTTATTTTTACCCTCAGGTAATTGAACTGCTCATGAGCAAGAGAAAAAGAGATGAGATGCTGGGAACTGTCCATGCACTGGCAAAAGAACGTTCTGTCCTGGAATCTTTAGACAGGGAGTACACTCTATCCGAAATTGTAGTAATCACCAGGGATGGAACAGCAAAAACATTGGGAATGAAGGATAAGGGGCACCTCGGTGTGGGTGCAGATGCAGATGTATCCGTCTACAGCTTTGATGACCAGAACATTGAAAAGAGCTTCAAGAAAGCGAAATACACTCTAAAGGACGGGAATATAGTGGTCAAAGAAGGTGAGATTGTCATGGACTACATGGGCAGAACCTATACTCTAAATCTGAAGGCAGAGCTCTCTCGTGAGGAGAAGGAGATATTCTCCAAGTACTACACTGTGCAGTTTGCAAACTACCCTGTAGAGGATGCATATCTCCCCAGAAAGGAGGTGGTATCATGCGCCTGAATGGGGTAGAGATTGTAGACACTTTTGCAGAAGCCTTCAAAATGTATGCATCCCGTGTACTGATCACTGGAATAAATGAAGAGTGGGCCATGCACTCTGCTTCTACAGTGTCTGGCTTTGGTACTTCTGTCATCATGTGCGGCTGTGAAGCAGGTATAGAGAACACGACTACAGACACGCCAGATGGGAGACCAGGTGTCAACGTTCTACTGTTCGCCAATTCGGCCAAGGATCTGGGAGATCAACTCATGCGAAGGATTGGGCAGTGTGTCATGACTTCCCCCACATCTGCATGCTTCAACAATCTGAGAGGAGAAAAAGAGTTCGTGATAGGAGGACAATTACGGTATTTTGGTGATGGCTTCCAGATATCCAAGAGGCTGAATCCAACACCAGAATATCCAAAGGGAAGACGATTCTGGCGCATACCTGTAATGGGAGGAGAATTTCTGTGTGAGGAGAAGTTCGAGGCTGATAAGGCAGTGGGCGGCGGAAACTTCTTAATTGTAGGAAAGGGAATTGGACCAGTGTTGAAAGCGTCAGAGGAAGCAGTAAAAGCTATAAGGAAGGTTCCCAAGGTAATTGCTCCGTTCCCTGGAGGCGTTGTCCGCTCCGGGAGCAAGGTGGGTTCAAGGTACAAGTTTCTGACTGCCTCCACCAATACCGCGTACTGCCCAGTTATCAAGTCCCAGGTAAAATCCGATCTCACTAGAGAGGAGAACTGCGTTTTAGAGATCGTCATCGATGCGCTGGACATTGAATCCATGAATAAAGCTATGCATGATGGGATTCATGCTGCCTGCACTGTAGAAGGAGTGACCAGAATTTCTGCAGGGAACTACGGTGGAACCCTAGGGAAGTTCATCATCAATCTAAAAGAGGTGATCTGATGCAGTTGAAGCCCAAATTCAGTACATCAATTCCCATAGTAGCTGATTGCATAACACCAGACTGCTTTCGAGAAAAATCGATTGCTGAAATAAAGAGGTTGATAGTCCATTACGGTAACAAAGAGAAATTTCTGGGAGACCTCTTTGAGATTTCTGACGACAATAAGGAATGTATCACCATTGGAGCTGTTCCCAATGTGAAGTACATTGGAAAGGGAATGAGAACAGGTGAAATCGTTATTGAGGGAGATTGTGGAATGCATCTGGGAGCCGAAATGAAAGGAGGTACAATTTCGGTGGATGGAAACTGTTCAGACTGGGCTGGAGCTGAAATGAAAGGTGGAGAAATCCTGATAAAGGGGAATGCAGGCAACTGTCTGGGTTCGGCCTACAGGGGGAGTAAATCCGGGATGAACAAGGGATTGATTATTGTAAAGGGTAATTGCGGCAGCGAATGCGGTAGTTTCATGAAGAAAGGGATCATCGTCATAGAAGGAAGTACAGGTGCATTAACAGGATGCGGCATGAAGGGTGGCACAATCTTCTGTTTTGGTTCTGCAGGTGAGAGACCAGGCTGCTTCATGGAAAGAGGAACAATGGTCATGTATAATAAGCCAGATCTTCTTCCAACCTTTACGTATAATGCCACGTACAATCCAATCTGGTTGCGGGTTTTTTTGCTGGATCTGCAGAAGAAGCCTTATGACATTCCCGTAAGGAAGGAGCACGTAGAAGGATTGTACGAGCGATACAATGGTGATCTTTCAGAATTGGGAAAGGGAGAAATCTTCATCTTCAAGGAATGACTTATTCTTCTTTTGAAAGCGCGCCTAGAGTTCGCCTAGAATTGACTTTCGTGCAATCAGAGAGTTGATACACTCAAGAAAATGGGAGAGATCTAATTGAAGCTCATGTGTTTTCCAACTTCAGAAATGTTACACGTAATTTATCCTGAAGTAGTGAGTGTTCTTGGAGAGATTTTCCAATAACAAACAATATAAGAAGGAACAAAGAAGTAGATAGTGCTATGTCCATTAATGGATCCATGAACAGGGTCACCCGATCACATGAAGAAGCAAGAATCAGTTATAACAAGATAAGTAAGTGGTATGACATTGCTTCATCTTTTGAAAGGAAGTTCAGAGAAAAGGGTCTGCAGAAATTGGCTGTGAAAGAAGGAGAAAAAGTCCTAGAGATTGGGTTTGGCACGGGACAGTGCATTATTCCCTTGGCAAGACTGGTTAGTGATTCAGGTAGGGTTTATGGAATTGATATATCGGAGGGAATGCTTGATATCACTTTATCACGAATCAGAAGATCAGAATTATCAGGAAGAGTGGAGTTATTCCTCGGAGATGGTGCCAGTCTTCCTTTTGATTCAAATTCCTTTGATGCAGTCCTGATGAATTTTACTCTCGAGCTGTTTGATACACCTGAAATTTTCACTGTCTTGAAAGAGTGCAGAAGAGTTCTCCATACTGGTGGACGCATCTGTGTTGTCGCACTATCCAAGAAAGGAGCTGGTATCACATTACAGCTTTATGAATGGGCGCGTCGCATGTTACCAAAATACATTGACTGCCGCCCTATATATGTTCAGAAGGCAATGGAAGAGGCTGATTTTCAAACTGTCGATGCTGTTACCATGTCAATGTGGGGGCTGCCAGTGGAGGTCGTTGTTGCACAAAAATAGTAGCACCAATCTTTCCATTTCTTCTGGACGAGAGTTTTCAAGCTTCCAAGCCAAACCTTTATAAAATCAATACAGTAGTTTAAGAAGGTGATCTGAATGGGAGGAAAAACTGTGGTAGAAGTGAGAACTCTCAAGAAAGGACGATACATCATCATAGATGATGAACCATGCAAGATCATAGATATCACCACTTCCTCACCAGGAAAACACGGTTCTGCAAAGGCGAGAATAGAAGCTGTTGGAATCTTTGATGACAGGAAAAGAAGTATTATCAAACCCACTGGAGATAAAATTGATGCACCCCTCATTGACAAGAGAAGCGGCATGGTGACTGCCATCATGGGTGAGAGGGTGCAGTTGATGGACATGGAAACCTATGAAACGTTCGATGTTCTTGTACCGAATCCTGGAGAAGTGGAAGGTGCTCTTGAAGAGAGCGCAGAAGTGGAATATTTGGAAACTTTGGGACGCAAAAAGATAGTGAGAGTGAAAGGAAAGGGCTCATGATCTTCTTTTCTCATAGTGGAAGGTTCGCATTGCATTCTGAAGAGGAACCTGACTGGGTGTTATTCGGAATACCGTATGACTCTACTGCCAGTTTTAATGTTGGAGCCCGGTTTGGTCCAGATTCTATCAGGGAGGCTTCGTACCATCTGGAAGTGTTCGACTGTGATCTTGAAGTGGACTTGACAGAGATTCACGTCACTGATATAGGGAATGTAAACGTGAGACGAGGCGATCCCAAGGCAAATCTAGATATTGTAAGAAAGGCAGTCTCTGAAGTTGAATGTCCCTTTATCTGTCTGGGAGGAGAGCACACAATAGCATATCCAGTGGTTTCAGTTGTGGAACCTGACCTGTTCATCAGCTTGGACGCTCATTTAGATTTACGAGATCAGTATCTCGGTGAGCCATTGTCCCATGCCTCGACATCCAGACGGATCCTGGAGATCTGTGATATCCAGATCTACGGATATCGGGAGTGCTCAAAGGAGGAGTATGCCTTCCTGAAAGAGAAAAAGATCAAGGCGTACAAACCTTCCCAATTAAAAGACGTTATCTACCCCGAGGGGAAAAAAGTTCATCTTTCCATTGACTTGGATGTACTGGATCCCTCTGTGGCCCCCAATGTCTCAAACCCTGTAATTGGGGGACTCCAGTTTGGTGAGGCAGTCTGTATTGTATACAGGATCATGGAGAAGAACAGTGTAGTAAGCATGGATCTGTGCGAGGTATGTTCCAGATATGCAGACAGGACAGCAGTTGTTGCAGCTTCTTTACTGTACAAGATTCTGGCTGTATGGAGGGCTTTTCATGGGTAAGATATATCCCTTGGAAATGAAAAAGGGGATGAGTGTGTCAGATCTGGTGAGAGAATATGAAAAAGGAGTCTTTGGAGCGGGAAAAATTGCAGAAGCAGTTAGTTTGTACAAGGAAATGCTCGAAAAAGAGTGCAGGATCTTTTTGGGGTTTGCTGGAGCTTTAGTACCTGCTGGATTGGGGAAGATAATTGCAGACTTGATCAGAGATGATATGGTGCACGTTGTTGTAAGCACTGGAGCTAACGTGACCCATGACTTAATTGAAGCTTTTGGTGGTTCTCATCTGAAGGGTGTCCAGGGTAAGGATTCGGAACTGCGTGAAAAGGGGATTGACAGGATCTATGACGCCTTCATTGAAGATAGGTCGTTCATTCTGTTTGAAGAAAAAATCCAGGAAATCTTGAAGGAGATAGAGCCGGTTATGTCTGTTTCAGATGTGCTGAAAGAAATCGGAAGGAAGTTGAATTCATCAGATTCCTTTGTGAGGCAGGCCTATTTGAAGGATGTTCCTGTCTTTGTTCCTGCTCTTTCTGATTCCATTCTGGGATTGCACTTGTTCTTGTATTCTCAGGAGTGTGCATGCCAGCTAGATCATGTGAAAGACATCGGAAAGATCGTGGAATTGGCCAACATTAGCGGTAGAGCCGGAGCCATCTTCTTGGGTGGTGGTGTTCCTAAGAATTTTATTTTTCAGGCTATGCTGTTGTCATCGAGCTCGTTTGAGTATGCACTTCAGATCACTACAGAAAGACCGGAATACGGCGGACTGTCAGGAGCAACATTGGAAGAGGCCATATCCTGGGGGAAGGTGTCGAAAGATTCTAAATTATGTACTGTCTACTGTGATGCTACCATCGCTTTCCCTTTGATTGTGGCAGCTGTCAGGGACAGGTGTTGATTCGTGGAAAGGCGCATGGGAGCTTGACGTGAGCTCTTGAATATTTTTCATACTCGTTTGGGAATGAAAATTTCTGGAGAAGAAAGACTTATAAGCTTAGAGCATAAAACATTCTCAGCCGCCGTAGCTCAACTTGGCAGAGCGCCCGCCTGTTAAGCGGATGGTTCCAGGTTCAAGTCCTGGCGGCGGCGTTGCATATAGACGCTTAACGATTAGTTTTGCCCAGAATTTCTTGACATGCCATTGGACAAGATATGAAGAAAGATTTGTAGAACGACTTGAAAAAAAATTCTGAGGTCTACATATGATTAGTTTGTGAAATCTGAAAAAATGCCTTGAGGAAGAAACAGATGTAGATGCTGCGAAATGAAGACCCTACATTATGGCATGTTACACGTGTAACATTTCTTGGATTTGTAAGAAATCAAATGGATAGCAAGTACAACTACTAATAGGATAAAGAAATGAGGAACAGAATCAAGAATATGAAAAATGAAAAATTGAAAGCTCCCGAAAGCCAGATAGTGCTCTTTTACATGAAGACATGCAAAAGGTTTTTATCCTTTCACCTCTGCTGGATTAACATGGATTTAACCAATCTGAAAAAGATATCAGAGTATGAGTGGGAAATCCCCCAGCAGGGAGACATGAAAGTGCCTGGAAAAATCCTCGGCAATAAGCAGATCATCGATCATCTCATAGCAGATGTGAAAGCGGGAAAAGAGTGGAATGCTCTGGTCCAAGTAGCAAATGTAGCATGTCTGCCTGGAATTCAGAAAGCTTCTGTAGCCTTGAGTGATATCCATCCTGGATATGGGTTTCCAATAGGAGGGGTGGCTGCCTTTGACCCTGAAGAGGGTGGCATCATCTGCATGGGCGGGATTGGGTTTGATATTAACTGCGGCGTGGTGACTATTAGGACAGATTTGCAGAGAAGGGATGTAGAACCCAGGACAAGGGATCTCCTAGACATTTTGTTCAGGAAGGTTCCTGCAGGACTGGGATCTACAGGGAAGATACATTTGACTACAAAACAACTGGATGAAGTCCTCTTGAGTGGAGCTGAGTGGGCAGTAGAAAAGGGATACGGAAGAAAAGAGGATCTGGAAAATATTGAGGAGAACGGAAAAATGCCTGATGCTGACCCAGATACAGTTTCTCCGAAAGCAAAGGAAAGACAATTCAAACAGGTAGGTACCTTGGGATCAGGAAACCACTATCTGGAGGTCCAGTACGTTCAGGAAATCTACGACGAGAACGTGGCTAAGGTGTATGGGTTGAAAAAGGACGGCATTGTCATCAGCATCCATACTGGATCCAGAGCATTAGGTCATCAGATCGGTACCGATTATCTGAGGGACCTGGCTGCTGCCACCAAGAAGTACAACATCAAAATCAAAGACAAGGATCTCGTATGTGCTCCCATCAAGACAAGGGAAGGTGAGCGATACTACTCTGCAGTCTGTGCAGGGATCAACTGTGCCTTTGCTAACAGGGAAGTGATTACCCATCTCGTGAGGGAGGCATTCCATGAACTGTTCCCGGACACGACATTAGATCTTCTGTATCACATCGGGCACAACACATGTAAGAAGGAGGAGCATAACGGTAAACTGGTATACGTTCATAGGAAAGGATCCACCCGCAGCTTCGGACCTGGAAGAAAAGAGATACCTGCAAAATACAGGGAAGTGGGCCAGCCTGTCATTGTTGGAGGAACCATGGGAACCTGTTCGTACATTCTGCATGGTACTGCGATGGGCATGGAGAAGAGCTTTGGATCTGCTATTCATGGTGCGGGAAGAACTATGAGCCGCCAGCAGGCCAAGAAGAGATACTGGGGACAGACTGTAGTAAAGGAGCTGGAAAAAGCAGGTATCCAGGTTAAGGGGCACTCTCTTGCAGGAATTGCTGAAGAGGCACCAGGTGCGTACAAGGACATCGTGAATGTCGTGGACTGCATGCATCATTCAGGGATCAGTAAGAAGGTGGCCTTGCTCAAGCCGTTGATCAACATCAAGGGATAATTCTTTTCTCTTTCTTTTTCTGATCCAATTCATATTTTCTGTACAGGATTACATTTCACAAGATATGTTACACGTGTAACACGCTTGGGCAACAGTTAAATGGTTCTACAGTAAGAATTGGTGGTGATCGAATGAGTGAAAACAAGAGGAAAATTGTGAAAATGGAAGAAGCAATAGATTTCGTGCACAAGAATGGCAGCACAATCGAGAAAGCACGCCTGAAGAGCATCCTAAAGGAGAAAGTGGCAGAAGATGTGGTCAAAGAGATTGCAGTGCTCCAGAATGAGGATGGAGGATTCCCTTATGGCATGCAGAAGGGGAACCTTTCTACCCTTGGTGATACTCAGGTTGTACTGACATGGCTGCGCGATTTGAACCTTTTGGACTCATCTTCAGGGAGGAAGGGATTTGAATACATTGTGTCATTGCAGAAAGAAGATGGCAGTTGGGATGAAAACCCGCAGATACGTTTGTACGATCCACCTCCGTGGATGATTCCTGGGGATAGAAAGACTGTTGTGTACACTTCAGCATACTCAGCCTTCTGGCTTGGCATCGGAGTGTACACCATTCCTTTCGAGAAAGCATGTACCTATCTTAAGAAATGCCAAGAAAGATCAGGAAAATTCGAGGGATTCATCCACAGTACTTGGATTGGTGTTTCAGCACTTGCCTTAAAACAGGGTTGGGAATCTGAAAATGTGATCAAAGGGTTGGAATTCCTTGATGGTGTTCCCTTACACGAATGGGTTTCTTCGCAGATGAGCTGGATGCTTTCATGTTTTTCTATGGCAGGTATTCCAAAGGACAATGCATTTTCCAGAAGAATTGCAGAAGAACTCATGCTGCGGCAGAGAGAAGATGGGAGTTTTGCCTCTGAAGATGGTGATCCTTTCGCAGTGAACGCAACAGTTGAAGCAATCAAGGTGATAAAATGGGCTGAATCAGCAGGTATTTCCAGAAAAATCTTTTGAATCTCAATTCTTGACACCTTGAGAATTATGACATTTCGGAACTTCAGCGCTGCATCCTAAGACTAACTTCGGGACAGTAACTTCTGCAGCCGAATGATGCAAAACCTTATAAAGGCGGTGGAGAGACCCTCACCTGGTGATGAAATGGCGATTCAACAGCACAAGCATTGCCTGATATGTGAGAAAGCAATTCCTGCAGACAAAAGATTCTGCTCAGATCGATGCGAGGAAGTCTACGAGGATAGAAGAAAGAAAGCCAGAAGAAGCCAGTGGGCCTTTTACGGGATCTTTGCCATCATTTTTGGTTGGTTCTTGATCATGGCTTTTTTCAGTCAGGGATAGTAGATACTCTATAATTCTTCTCCCAGAAATCTTTCCCATTTCTGTTTGGCAGCCAGTCGTTCAGGTTCAATTCGAGTGAAAAAAGAACCCTTTTCGAAATTCCAGAGTCTCTCCCCCGAAAGAACGAACCTAAATAGTAGGCTTTCCATGTGCTGTTTGGCCAGCTGCGGATCTATATCATATTCATTTCCATGCTGATGGAATTTGTTCTCCAGTCCGAAAACTCTAAAGGTGGAAGCAGTCTTGAACTTCTTCTCACTCAAGGGGTGGATACTCAAAGAAAAAACAGAAGGGTAGAGCACCTTCACCTCCAATTCCCTGAACCCTTCTGGATCGCGAATTCCCCTGATGATCTGGTAGTCATATTTCTGTTCCTCCAGCAGTGCGAGGAGCCGTGAACTGGCCTCCTTGCTGGTTAAAGAAATGGCTACCTCAAACATGTGATCACGGCTTGAACAAAGCCTCATCAGGGTAGACCACAATTCCCCTGTCAGTGATCTTCATTGGTCTCCACTGGTCATCAAAATCTGTTCCTCTCATTTTCTTTATCTCAATAGCTCTCTTCTTTATGCCCTTTTCCTCAATGATGCGCAGCTCGATGTCTCCTTCTGCCAGAAAACTTTCCATAGTCCTTTCTTCATCGAATTTTTCTGCAAGAAGTAAAGAGGTGCAGCCTGT